>JAEEKN010000189.1 GCA_016282435.1 Lachnospiraceae bacterium
GACACTCGGAACAGCTCCGAACGGAACGACAGGCGAATTTGTCTCCATGGATACGATATCGGGCCTTGAGACTGCAACACTTACGGAAGTCTTGATTACCGGAAGGGATGAAGAAGATACGGAAACCTTCAGGGAGAGGTATCGGAATAAACAAGAATTATACCAACCTCACAGTCGATAAGGCAAACCACACGTTTTCACTCGGCAGCTGGGCTACATTCCCGGTACTGGTTGAGAATAAACCGTACATGGTCAAGAGCAACGGAGCCGAGGATTATCAGCTTTCGGAGACAGACTACACAAAGAAAGCCGACGGAGTTACGGCTTCAAATGTAGCAGATGATACATATGACGGTGGTGCATTCTCAAAGCTTGTCAGGATATACCGCAAACAGGAATGGGTAGGACATGACAGAATCGTTCTTTTCTCATTCGAGGAAAAGGAAGGCTTCACAGCTGATGGTTTTGGTGATGCTCCTTGCAGATGGATCCCGATGTACTATGGCTCCATAGACGCGAACGGAAAGGCACACAGTACAGCAAATACGCATCTGAGCCAGAGCAAAACCACAGCCGAACAGTATACGGCTATCCAGACGTTCAGCACCGGCGCAAAGTTCTTCGGCGGTCCTATCGTCGAAGTGATAGTAGACCTTCTCATGATGTGGGCAGGAACTTCAGACCTTCAGGGAGCATACGGAAGCGGAAACATGAGCGGATATGTAGCTGATGCCGGTCAGGATTACGGAATGAAGACGAACGACGTAGTTAACGGCGGTCAGTTCTACGGCTCATCCGATGGTGTAAGCCTCAACAAGATCCTCCATTCGGTAGTTCTGGGATCCTATTCACAGTGGATGAGAGATCCCTACGAAGTGATAGTTAACGGAGCTGTTAAGGTTTCAAAGGATTATACCTATGATCCTACCGGCGCAACATATGAAGACACCGGGATAAGGGTACCGAATAGTGAAGGTTGGCATTTTCCTCTTGATTACTATCCGGTTAAAGGCTACGGCTCGGTTCCGATAGCTCCTTACTCCGGTGGCTCTACGGCTGAAGGACCCTGCGACGGAGCATATATTTCAGGCAGCCAGGGAAGCATAACGGCGGTGTGCCTGCGCTTCGGCTTTTGCCTCGACGGTGCTCTTGACGGCGTGCGTGCGCGTTATTGGCACTACGCTGCCGCGTTTGCGGACTGGTACCTTGGCTTCGCCCTTTTTCTGTAACACCTGCAAGGGCGTAGCCCTTCGGGGGTGAATTGCGAAGCAAGAGGGGATCTCCCCTGATATAAACGTAACTATTAATCGGCTGTTAAGTTATCCGGAATGCTTTTACAAGACGGATAACTTACGGCTCACCATAATCTCCAAAGGAACTGCTTAGGATAAACAGCGTGGAAGGTATTCGCCTCTTGGCCTGGCTGTGTGCCTGCGCTTCGGCAATTGCAACAACGGTGCTCATGACGGCGTGCGTGCGCGTAATTGGAACAACGATGCCGCGAATGCGAACTGGAACATTGGCTTCGCCCTCATTCTTCTCTTACGGAATAATGACGCAAAGAAAGCCTTCCACGTACACCTCTGACGGTTGAAATACCGTTTACTCGCCATTATTGGAAAGATGAGTGGAAATTATTCCAATGCAGGGCGGTCGTGCAAACGGTTGAGTAGCACGCCCGTAGGAGATAGAAAGATATTTTATGAGATCAGAGACAAAACAAAAACAAATACCTGCAGAAATGAAAGATAAGCAGCATAAGTATCTTTGGAGAAAAGCACAGGATGAAAATGTAATAAAGATTGCATGGAAGAACCTTCGAAAGTACAAAACGAAGCGTAACGAGGTAAGAAAGATAGAGGAAAACTTTCGCGGACGAAGTAAAGAAGATGCAGCAGATGATAGCGGAGACTTTAAAGGAGGATCCTGAAGCAGGATATAACCCGCCTAAAGTCAGGCGTACTAAAATCGTCAATGAGAAAGGCAAGAAGAGAGTAGCGCATCTTGCAGGCATCCGGGAACAATGGTACTTCCACATAATCGTAGAAGTGATGAAACCGATTATCATGAAAAGGCTTTCAAACAATTCGGTCGGATGCATACCGGGAAGAGGGCTGCATGGCGGCAAGAAGAAACTTGAGAGCCTGGTAAGGAAAGGCTTCAAATACTTCTTTAAGTGCGATGTGAGACATTTCTATGATAGCGTAAGGATAGATATAGTTATCAATGAGCTCCGGAAAGATATCGCGGATGAAAGGTTTCTGTATCTTATAGAAAAGATATACCGGTACCAGAAGAAAGGGATCCTGATAGGGCTTTACATCTCGCCCTGGCTTGCCAACTATATGCTAATAAGTGCAGACAGCGCTCTGGAACGGACTCCCGGAGTATACATGATACGATACGTGGACGATATAGTAGCCGTATCTTCGAACAAGAAAGTACTAAGAGAGGCTTCGGTCAAACTTATGAAAGCGCTCGGTAAGCTTAGACTGAAGCTGAAGAAGAACTATCAGATAGCACGCTTTGATTATATCGGTAAGAAAAGACGGACAGGAAGACGAATTGATTTTATGGGATTCTACTTCTACCGCGACCGGACGGTTATCAGAAGATGCATACTGATCAATGCCACGAGAACCGCGAGAAAACTTCATAAGGCAAAATCAGAAGGGCGGAGATATTATTCGAGGCAAGTAAGAGGCCTCGTAAGCCTTATGGGATGGTTTAAGTTCACAGATAGCTATGACTGCTATCTAATGCACATAAAACCATACGTAAACATTGGAAAACTAAAGAAGATAATATCAAAATTAGACAAGGAGGCAAGTAAAAATGACAGATTGGAAACAGGAAATATGTGCGGAGATGCCGCCTGAGAGCGAACCTGTCGGAGGCGGTAAGATAATCCAGAGGAGAAATATCACACAGAGGAACGTGGAAGCAACCGACATCATGCCGGGATATTCGGAATACGTCTGTGAATGCCGCTTCATGACAGAGGATGAGTTCAATATGCTAAAGAGCATAGAGGACATCGATACTGCCGATGCAATAGATGCATATACGGAACAGCTGATAGAAGAGGGGGTGCTGTAAATGAGGACACTGGTAGAGAGCCTTAAAAGACTTTATGCAAAAGGCAAGGTCACAAAAGAGAAACTGTTAACGATGGTCCAGGAAGGCACCATAACAGAAGCAGAATACAACTATATCACCGGAGAGGTATACAATGGATGATATAGCGGAGATAATATCCGACCTCAATAAGGTAGTCGTACTCCAGAGCGGAATGATAGAAAGACTGACTCTGAAGCTTCTGGAGTACGTGGAGATGGAAGAGATAGAAAAGATGTGTATTGACAAAAGAGAAGCTGAAAAGCTTCTTGATAAATGGAAACTGTGAAAGGATGGTGATATGCATGAAATTTCCAGATAAAGTTTACAATGTATTAAAATGGATTGCCCTAATCTGCATACCTGCGATAGTGACATTTCTTTCAGTAGTCCTTGGTGTTCTGGAAGTGGATCCTAAGACAATAAACATTATCGTCACGATAATAGCTGCCATCGGCACCCTTATAGGTTCACTTATAGGAGTATCTTCGGTAAACTACAACAAAGGCAAGGGCGGTGATGATAAATGAAGAAATCCAGCAAGGATGAAGCAAAAGCATACTACCAGAAGGTAAAGAAAAAAGGAACAATATATGTCTGGGGCATGAATTATGATACAGTCATAACAAAAGAGTCCATAGACAGGACATACAGGGATTATCATTCAGACAAATACAATAGGGAATATTATGATAACAAGCTCAAAGAGGGAGAAGGAAAGCCCGGCGCCGATTGTTCCGGGATGCACTGCAAAATCTCCGGTTATGATACGACAGCTCAGGGGTATTTTAACAAGTGTGACGGACACGGCGCACTGTCTGGTCTGCCTATTGATGATATTGTGCTTCTGTTTAAAGGTAAATCTACGCAGAATATAACCCATACAGGAACATATCTTGGAAATGGACTCTGTATACACATGAAGTCAAGCCAGGCAAACTGTGTACAGGAATCTGTCGACAATCACGGCTGGAACTTCTGGGGACGTGCAGACTTCATAGACTACAACACAATCCTGAAAGCTTCTAAGCCCGTCCTTACCAGGGAACTTACAACAGGGTGCAAAGGTGTAGATGTAAAATTCCTACAGACTTTGCTGAGAGGCAAAGGCTATGAATGCGGCAAGATAGATGGAGACTTCGGAAAGAAGACAAAAACAGCTGTTGAAAAGTTCCAAAACGATAAGCACCTCACGGTCGATGGAGTAGTCGGCCAGATTACCGCAAAGAAGCTGGGCTTCAAATGGGGAGGTGATTGAAGATGGAAATCACAATCGCGATCCTGGGAAGTTCAGTTCTGGCCACAATAATATCCGGAGTGTTCCAGATAATAAACAGCAAAAAGAACAAAACGACAAAGCTCGAAAACGGCATGTCGCTACTGCTTCTGTCTGCGATAAAGTCGGACGGAAAGCAGATGATAGAGCAGGGCAAGGCTTCAAAGAATGATTATGATGCTTTCTGCGCCGAGTATGAAGCCTATAAATCACTCGGCGGTGACGGATGGGCAGACGGAATAAAACAGAAAGTAGATATGTTGGAGAGGTATCTGGACGATTGATGGAGTATAAGGGCAGTGGATAAAACCTCTGCCCTTTTCGCCTTTTTAAATAAGTAGAAACAATCTGAAAAACATTCGACATTTATTCGACACTTTTAATATCTGACAATTTAAGAATGGCTTAAATAGGCGGTTTTTAGACATTTAATTCGACACTAAAAAATGCTAAAAAATGACTAAAAACACGGGGATTTTTAAAATAACAAAAGCCCTGAAATACATTAATTTCAAGGCTTTATCTTCATTTGAGCCACTCGGGACTCGAACCCGAGACAACTTGATTAAAAGTCAAGTGCTCTACCGCCTGAGCTAGTGGCCCTCTATCTTATCAACCCCGAAAACGGGAAGTGATAACAAAACATGTTCGGTATCGATCTACCAAGCAGGGCTAGCTGGATTCGAACCAGCGAATGCAGGAGTCAAAGTC
>JAEEKN010000190.1 GCA_016282435.1 Lachnospiraceae bacterium
ATAAGATGGTTGAAATAGATGATTCTGTAGACTACAGTGAGTATCTGTATGAACTCCTGGGTAACTATGATGATCTGGAAGAAGTACTTGAAAATCACGGATGATAATAAGAGGACAAAATGAGTAAAATAGCAGTAATAGATTACGATGCAGGAAATACTATGAGCGTTATGAATGCTCTGAAGTTTTTAGGGTATGAAGTAACGCTTTCTAATATTCCTGAAGAATTATATAAGGCGGATCATGTAATATTTCCCGGAGTTGGAGCGTATGCTGATTCGATGAACAAACTTAGAGAGTATGGTCTGGTTGAACCTATAAAGGAAATCGTAGCAAAGAAAACTCCTTTTTTAGGAATCTGTCTTGGTATGCAGCTGATATTTAACAGTAGTACCGAGAATGCAGGTGACTTAGGGGTATCGAATATAGAAGGTCTTGGATTACTTGATGGTATTATATCAGGCTTCAAAGAAAATCCGGATTTTATGAAATTAGCATATGCAAATAATGCTAACTCAATAAATGAAATACAGGATGAAAAACAGTCCGTATCTCAAATAAAAGTTCCTCATATGGGATGGAATTCTTTGAACATACAGAACAAGGATTCAAAGTTGTTCAGAGGTATTAATGACGGATGCTACGTTTACTTCGTCCATTCGTTTTACCTGAATGCTAAAAATCATGAAGATGTTGCAGCTACTACAGAGTATGGCATAACCTTCGATAGTGCTGTAGAGCATGATAATATCTTTGGTTGCCAGTTCCATCCGGAGAAGAGTGGAGATGTAGGTATGGAGATATTAAAGAATTTCTGCTCATTATAATATATAATTAGAAAAGGTGTATAGATGTTTACAAAAAGAATCATACCCTGTCTTGATGTTAAGGACGGAAGGGTTGTTAAGGGAACTAATTTCATAAATCTTAGAGATGCGGGAGATCCGGTAGAAGTAGGAGCAAACTACAGTAAATGTGGAGCTGACGAGCTGGTGTTCCTTGATATTACGGCGTCATCCGACAAACGAAACACTACTGTAGATATGGTTAGAAAAGTAGCGGAAAATGTATTCATACCGTTTACTGTTGGTGGAGGGATCCGTACGGTAGATGATTTTCGTACAATACTTAGAGCAGGAGCGGATAAAGTAGCAGTTAATTCTGCGGCAATTGATAATCCTCAGATAATCAGTGATGCGGCTATGAAGTTCGGAAGCCAGTGTGTAGTCGTAGCTATCGATGCAAAAAGAAGAGCTGATGGAAATGGCTGGACCATCTACAAGCATGGCGGAAGAATAGATATGGGTATCGATGCTGTAGAGTGGGGCCGTAAAGCGTATGAACTCGGAGCCGGTGAAATACTTCTAACAAGTATGGACTGTGACGGAACAAAAGCCGGATATGACTGTGAACTTACCCGTGCAATCTCCGATGTCGTAGATATACCGGTTATAGCATCGGGCGGAGCAGGAACATTTGAACATTTCCTTGATGCGTTTGAACAAGGACATGCTGATGCCGTGCTTGCAGCTTCTCTTTTTCACTATAAAGAGATGGAAATTTCGGATTTGAAGAAATATCTTAAAGATAAAGGAATTTCAGTTAGAATGTGATATGAACACCATGAGTCATTAAATATGATTCATGGTGTTATTTATATTATTACTCACTAAAGTTGAGAGCTTAAGAAGAAACTTTAAGGTGAGGGTGCGGAAGTGCAGGTATGGGATAAAACCATAAAGCGGCAGAGGATATGCATGATTTACGTACAATATCGGAATGAGGCAAAAATCGATTATCCGAATCGATTTTTGAGCGTAGTACAAGTGTGCCCGGTATCAAGCGGGCACACGATTGCAAGCGTCCGAAATGAAGATATGTACGGAAACATAGCATATCCCTGCGGTAGCGTAAACGGGTTTTAGACCATACCGGCATTTATGCACCCGTAAAATAGACATGATACCAAAACAGGCTTCCCATAAAGAGAAGCCTGTAACATTTTCTTACTGCATCTTCCTCATCGCAGCCGAAAGCATCAGTTTGATACGGTTCAGCTGGTTGACTTCGCTGGCACCGGGATCGTAGTCGACAGCCACGATATTAGACTCGGGATACTGACGCCTGAGCTCTTTGATCACACCCTTACCTACGATATGGTTCGGCAGGCATGCGAAAGGCTGAGCACATACGATATTCGGTGCACCGGATTTTATCAGTTCCACCATCTCGCCGGTCAGGAACCAACCTTCACCGGTCTGGTTACCGAGAGAGCAGATAGAAGAAGCCATCTCGGCCAGTTCTTCGATTCTGGCGGGAGGATCAAACCTCTTACTCTTTTCAAAGGCAAGACGTGATTCCTTACGACAGAACTCGATGATATTTATGATCATCTTGTTGAATTTAACATCTTTTTTGCTCTTACCCAGGCACTCATATTTGAACTTGGCATCGAATGAACAGTAAAGAATGAAATTGATAAGTTCGGGACAGATAACCTCTGCACCCTCTTTTTCCAGCTGCTCGATCAGATGATTATTTGCCATGGGAGCATATTTTACCAGAATTTCACCTACGATGCCGACTCTGGGCTTCTTGATGCTCTCGTCGAGAGGCAGTTCATCAAACTCTTTTATGATATTTCTGACATTCTTTTTGTACTCGGACCAGAACAGAGTATATCTGAAATCCTTTCGGGACAGAGACTTGCATACTATATCCAGCCACTTCTTGTGAAGAGCATTTGCTGAACCCGGAACAAGTTCGTAAGGCCTCGTACGGTAAAGAACCTTCTGGAAGATATCACCGTAGCATAAAGCATGCATAACTTTGACTATCAGAGAAGGAGTAAACTTAAATCCGGGATTCTTCTCTATACCTGAGGTACTGATGGACAGAACAGGAACCTGAGGCATACCTGCTTTTGCCAGAGCACGACGGATAAGACCTATATAGTTTGTAGCACGGCATCCGCCACCGGTCTGGGTATATATAACACCTACTTTGTTAACATCGTATTTACCTGACTGAAGAGCCTGTATAACCTGACCTACAACTATAAGTGAAGGGTAGCAGGCATCATTGTTTACGTATTTAAGACCGACATCTACAGCACTTCTGTCATCATTCTGAAGAATCTCAAGATGATAACCTTCCGAACGGATGGCAGCTTCGAGAACCTCAAAATGAATGGGAGACATCTTGGGCGCTATCAGGGTATAATCCTTACGCATGGCCTTTGTGAATACAACTCTTTCAACCGCAGCTGAATGAACGTGGGGAACATAATGGTTCTTCTCACGGTCCTTGATAGCGGAGAGGAGAGAACGGATCCTGATTCTGGCGGCACCTAAGTTGTTAACTTCATCAATCTTTAGTACAGTATATATCTTGCCCGAAGCATTCAAGATATCCGAAACACCATCTGTGGTCACGGCATCAAGACCGCAACCGAAAGAGTTGAGCTGAACGAGCTCCAGATTCTTCTGGGTACGTACAAATGATGCGGCAGCGTAAAGACGTGAATGGTACATCCACTGATCGACAACTATTAGAGGACGGTCAACTTTTCCGAGATGTGACACACTGTCTTCGGTCAAAACTGCTACGCCGTAAGAATTAATCATCTCGGGGATACCGTGGTTAATCTCGGGATCGATATGGTAGGGACGACCTGCCAGAACGATACCCTTCCTGCCGGTACGTCTCATATATTCGAGTGTCTCTTCGCCCTTGCGTTCAACATCACTTCTGGCACTGGCAAGTTCGATCCATGCCGCACGTGATGCCTGCATAACTTCGTCGGGAGTAAAATCATTGTAGAACGGTGCGTTTTTATCACAGAATATCTGTACCAGTCTGTTGGTGATGATATCTTCGCTTTCAAATGAAAGGAAAGGATTGGCATAAACTATATCAGGGTCGCGAAGTTCTTCGACATTGTTCTTGATATTCTCACCGTATGAAGTTACTATAGGGCAGTTATAATGATTGCCCGCGCCTTCGGCCTCTTTTCTTTCATAAGGAATACAGGGATAGAAGATAAATTTGCATCCCTGTGAAAGCAGCCACATGATATGTCCGTGTGCCAGCTTTGCGGGGTAACATTCCGATTCTGAAGGAATGGATTCTATACCCATCTCATAAATTTTACGACTGGAGAGGGGAGAAACCACTACTTTATATTTTAATTTTGTAAAGAATGTAAACCAAAACGGATAGTTTTCATAAATATTCAGAACTCTGGGGATTCCGACAACGCCTCTTACAGCCTCTTTTTCAGGAAGAGGAGTGTAGCCGAATATTCTCTCGAGTTTATAATCAAACAGGTTCGGGATGTTGTCCTTGTTCTTTTCTCCTCCGATACCTCTTTCACAGCGGTTACCGGATATAAAACGTCTGCCGTCGCTAAACTTGTTTATCGTCAGCATACATGTATTTGTACAACCCTTACATCTGCTCATGGATGTCTCAAATGTAAGAGCAGTGATCTCGTCGATCGTGAGCATGGTGGTTTTTAGCTCGGGTTCATAATCCCTGCGGGCTATGAGAGCTGCACCGAATGCACCCATGATACCGGCGATATCTGGACGGATACAGTCACATCCAAGGATTGTTTCAAGAGCACGCAGTACCGCATTGTTATAGAAGGTACCACCCTGAACTACGATGTGCTCACCGAGGTCTTTGGGATCTGTAACCTTTATAACCTTGTATAAAGCGTTTTTGATGACCGAATAAGCAAGACCCGAAGAAATATCTGCTACGGTAGCGCCTTCCTTCTGTGCCTGCTTTACTTTGGAATTCATAAATACGGTACAACGGCTTCCGAGATCTATGGGATTCTCGGCAAATAACGCGATATTTGAAAAATCAGCTATTTCATAATCAAGTGATTTGGCAAAAGTCTCGATAAAGGAACCGCAGCCCGAAGAACATGCTTCGTTCAGCTGTACGGAATTAACTGCACCGTCCTTTATCCTGATGCACTTCATATCCTGGCCGCCTATATCGAGTATGCAGTCTACATCGGGATCAAAAAAAGCAGCAGCCTGATAATGAGCAACGGTCTCAACTTCACCCTGGTCGAGCATGAGGGCAGCCTTTATCAGGGCTTCGCCGTAACCGGTGGAGCATGATCTCACTATTTTGACGCCTTCCGGAAGATTTCCGTATATCTCCTTGATAGATCTGATAGCAGTCTTTAAGGGGCTTCCGTTGTTGTTGGAATAGAAAGAATACAGAAGTTCGCCCTTCTCGCCTACTAGAGCAACCTTTGTAGTAGTCGAACCGGCATCTATACCTAAGAATGCATTTCCTTTGTATGAGCTTAAATCAGCCTTTTTTACAGAATGGGAAGCATGTCTTTTCTTAAATGCCTCAAACTCATCCTCTGAAGAGAACAGAGGAGTCATTCTGGTAACTTCAAACTTTATATCCACATGGTTCCTAAGAGTGGTCATAAGGTCTTTGAGACTGAATATCTTTATATCCTTTATGTCCATCTGCTTTCCGCCGGGAAGCATGCAGGAATTAAGAGCTGCTCCGGTAGCCGCAAAAAGATGTGAATCGGCAGGTGAGATAGCAGTCTCATCGGTAAGCTTAAGAGTTCTGATAAATGCAGCTTTAAGTTCCGAAAGGAATGTCAGAGGTCCTCCGAGAAAGGCAACCTTTCCTCTGATGGGCTTGCCGCATGCCAGACCGGAGATGGTCTGGTTTACAACTGCCTGGAAGATAGATGCGGAAAGATCGGGCTTTGTAGCACCTTCATTTATAAGGGGCTGTATATCGGTCTTTGCAAATACACCGCATCTGGCAGCTATAGGGTATATGGCTTTATAACTTTTTGCATATTCATTGAGTCCTGCCGCATCTGTCTTCAACAGTGAAGCCATCTGGTCGATAAAGGATCCGGTACCACCGGCACAGATACCGTTCATACGCTGCTCTATGGTGGAGCCGAAGTATATGATCTTCGCATCCTCACCACCAAGCTCTATGGCTACATCGGGTTTTACGGGTAGCTGTTCAACAGAAGTGGATACGGCGATAACTTCCTGAGTAAAGGGAATACCCAGAAAATCAGCGATGGCAAGACCGCCGGAGCCGGTGATAGAGCATGCGGATTCTATATCAGGATATTTTTTCAGGCACTCATCGATGAGGTCTGCTAAAGTTTCCTGAATATTCGCAAAATGCCTTCTGTAATCTGAAAACAGTTTGTTGTTTTTCTCGTCGAGTAACATTACCTTGACGGTTGTAGAACCGATGTCAATACCAAACTTATACATTTCTTACTTGTTCCGAACGTGCTTAAAACCTTGATTTTTAGACACGTGGCTTTCCTTTCAATCTTAAGTAGTTTTTAAAACAACGTGACGTAATTTTCACAATCTTAGTAAGTATAGCAAATTTCTACTTTAAATACAAGAAAAGTTTTATTTTTTTATAGATTGTTAATAAATTGGAACAAAGATATTTTTCTTTACTTTTTTGTTTAAAAATGGTAAAATAACATAATGTATGTCTATTTAGAATGAATGTGTGGAGGGATGTAATATGGGATTTACTCTGGCAGATAAAAACGGTGCGGTGAAGATTGTTCTGTATAAAGATGAATATAAAGGTGTTAAGAGGGCTGCAGACTGGCTCTGTGATGATATAAAAATTGTAACGGGCAGGGAACCGGAGCTGATAACGGATGCTACGGAACTGCCTGAAAGCGGAAATATCCTGATAGCAGGAACACTAGGAGTATCGAAGCTGGCCGAGGATACTGCACGGACACTCGGGATAGATATCTCGGGGATACAGGGAAAAAGAGAGGTGTTCGGAATCTTTGTAAAGGATAATACCGTACTGATACTCGGTAGTGAGAAGAGGGGCACCATATACGGACTTTTACATATTTCGGAACTGATAGGAATTACCCCTATGAAGTATTTCGGAGATCTGGTTCCTGTGCATTATGATACCATAGTATTCGAAGAAGGTGCCGGGGAAAAGAAAGAAGGGACACTGAAGATAGATCCTTCATGTATATCAAAGGAACCTTCCGTAAAGTACAGAGGCTTCTTTATAAATGATGAGTGGCCCGCATTCGGAAACTGGTGCAACAGGCATTTTGGCGGATTTACCGCAGAGTGTTACGAAAAAGTGTTTGAATATCTGTTAAGACTTAAGGGCAACTATATGTGGCCTGCTATGTGGAGCTCTATATTCAGCATGGACGGTCCTGACTTAAAATCTGCTGAACTTGCGGATGAACTGGGCGTGGTAATGGGTACATCCCATCATGAGCCCTGCTGCCGTGCGGGAGAGGAATTCCAGAAGCTCAAGAAACAGTATCCCGAGTATGGGACGGACTGGAGCTTCCTCACCAACCGTGAGGGTGTCACAAAGTTCTGGGAGGACGGACTGAAGCGCAGCGGTAAGTTTGAGAACGTGATCACTGTCGGAATGCGCGGAGAAGCGGATTCGAAACTTTTTGCTGACGCCACACTAGAAGATAATATAAATGTATTAAAGAATGTCATCAATTGTCAGAAGGAACTGATATCAAAATATACAGACGGAAAGCAGCCTTTGATGCTGGCTGTATATAAAGAAGTAGAGGAATACTATAAAGGCAGTGCGGATACCCCCGGACTTAAAGACTGGGACGGACTGGACGGTATCACTCTTATGCTCTGTGATGACAATTTCGGTAATCTGCGTCTGATGATGGATGATAACAAGCGTGATCACAATGGCGGTTACGGAATGTATTATCATTTTGACTATCATGGAGGTCCGGTATCGTATGAGTGGATAAACAGCTCATATCTGCCCAAAATCTGGGAACAGATGACCACTGCTTATGATTTCGGTATCAGGGATATCTGGATAGTGAATGTCGGAGACTTAAAGAACCAGGAGCTCCCGTTAAGCTATTTTATGAATCTGGCTTATGACTATGAAAAGTATGGTTCGGAAGCAAAAGACAATTATATAGGTTATCTTGACGAGTGGGTGAACAAACAGTTTGCAGGCCTCGATAAAGAAACTATAGATGAGATAAAAGAAGTGACAGAGGGTTATACCAGGATCAATAATATCGTAAAGCCCGAGGTGCTCGGCGAGAATACATACAGCCTTGAACATTTTAATGAAGCTATAAAGGTACTGAAGATAGTAAATAAACTCGAGAAAAAGGCTCTTGAACTGGATAACAGCATCAAGGGTGCATATCATGATACATATTTCAGTCTGGTGGGATTCCAGGCTCTGGCATCGTTCAATCTTGTAAAAATGCAGATATATGCCGGAATGAACAAAAAATATGCTACGCAGGGACGTGTGACTGCCAATAAATACGCAAAATACGTAAAGGAATGCATAAAGAGGGATAGGGAGCTTACTGAAATCTACCATACTTTCGCAGAAGGAAAGTGGTACGGAATGGGGCTTTCCAAGCATATAGGCTTCAGGGCATGGAACGAAGAAGGCTGCCGTCTGCCCGTTATGGTATATGTGGAAACAGAGAGCAAAAATGACCTCGTAGTGGCAGATGATGATTCGGATAAGTTCAGTGGAGGCGGCGCTTGGACATCACGTCCTTTGAGACTGTCAGGATTTGATTACAGGGGAAAAGGAAGCATGTGCATAGCCACAGCGGGCAGTGAACCTGTGACGTATACACTTGAGTGTACTGATCCGGATATAGTATTTACTTCCGGAAAAGACAAGAATTTCGTACTGTCGGGTATAGCGGACAGTACGAATAATGCTCATATCAGTGTACAACTGAAGGAGAACGGAAAACCCGGAAAACATGAGTTTGCGGTAAAGACCAATGCAGGAAGAGTAAAGGTATTCTTTGAAGTAAAAGAAACGGCAAATATCATAGCCGTACAGGCTGAAAGCTACATAGAACTTAAAAAGGGAAAAGATGGGGAGTTCAGGGAACTTAAAGATTTTGGAAGGCTTCTTCCCGGAGAAGAACATTCGGCCCTTAAGGCATTCCCTCAGGACAGAAGTTTTAAGGATGCACCTGTTGCCGTTTATAAGGTAAATGTACCCGCAGATGGCAGATACGGAATGATAGTATATACAGCTCCTTCCAATCCTTCTTCGGCAGATAACAGGATACCTTTTGGCCTCACGGTTAACACCGGGGAAAAACAGATCATAAACACTATACCGGAAGGATATGTGGGCGGCGAGAATTACTGCGGTGACTGGTGCAGGGCTGTACTGGAGAATGTCAGAAGAACAAAGGTAGATGTGACACTGAAGAAAGGTGAGAACACCATAGAATTTGAAGCGACAGAACCCGGTTTTGTCCTGGAAAAATTTGAACTCGTACCGGACGGAATGGATCTGCCGTACAGCAGGCTCGGATGTATATGAAAAAAGAATGTGCAATGTACCAATCCATGGTAGAGCCCTTTTTGGAGGGTAAGCTTTCGGGTTCCAACAGGTCTGATTTTATTGAACATGTAAAATCGTGTAAAGTATGCCATGAAGAACTTGAAATATACCATGTTATATATTCCGTGCTTGATGAGCTGGATACCGATTCGGGGAAAGAAACCTCGAATTATATGGCTTCTCTGGAGAAAAAACTCGGATCGGGTTCTGGATCTGATTCGGTGCTTTTCGGGATGAACGCGGCTTACGGATTTGCGATAGCCGGACTGGCTTCGATCCTGGCGGGAGTACTGTTATTACTTATTTAGAAAGGTTATTGGCATGGATAACGAATATTTATTGCTCATAGACGGTTCGAGTTTGCTGACAACACAGTACTACGGCAATCTTCCCAGGGAGATCCTTTTCGCGAAAAACGATGAAGAGAAGAAAAAGCACTATCACAAGATAATGCAGACCAAGACGGGCATTTATACCAATGCTGTTTATGGTTTTATGAGAACGCTCTTAAAAATCATAAACGAACAGAAGCCAAAGTATCTCGCCATAGCATGGGATAAAAGCAGGAATACTTTTAGGCGTGAGATATACAGTGAGTATAAGGGAAACCGCGGAGAGACACCTGCCCCGTTAAAGGAACAGTTTATTCTCTGTGAAGAATTACTCGAAAAGATGGGCATCAGGCAGTTTATGGATGACAGGTTCGAAGCAGATGATTTCTGCGGTACGCTGTCCAAGAAGTTTGAAAATGAGCTCCCTGTAAAGATATTTACGAAGGATAACGATTACCTTCAGCTCGTAACTGAACGTACGGGTCTTTGGCTCATGCATTCGACTGCACAGAAAACAGACGAACTGTATAAAAAATACGGTATCGCTCAGGATGGAAGCGTGCCGGAGAGAGCATTCCCGCTCACCAAGGAACTTGTAAAGCAGGAATTCGGAGTATGGCCCGAATCCATAAATTCATTAAAAGGACTTCAGGGCGATTCATCAGATAACATAAAGGGAGTACCCGGGGTAGGACCCGCTACTGCGGTAGCTCTTATCGCAAAGTACGGAAGTGTTGAAGCTCTGTACGATGATATCAGGGATCTCTCTGACAAGGAGCAGAAGGCAAAGGCAGCAGAATGGAAGACAGAACTCGGGATCAGCAGGTCACCTTTCGGTCCTTTGTTAAAACAAAGCGATACAGAGCTTGTGGGTGAAAAGGCTGCCATGATCAGCAAACAGCTGGCAACCATAAAATGTGACATCCCGCTTGAGATAACACTTAGTGATCTCGAATATAAGCCCGATATCAATGCTGTAAGGAACGAATTTGCACGACTTGAGTTTAACTCGTTAAAGATAGAGAGTAACGCATCGGATACAAACAAAAAGAAGAATGAGACAGAGATCATTACAGATTTTAACAGGGCGCTTGTATTAAAAGAGGAACTGTTAAAACAGACGGGTATCCTGGGATGTGCCATATGCTATGATGACGGATCGAGGATAAAAGGTTATGCGCCGGAGACCATACTTGGCATGGCGTTTGCCGGTGAGGGGAAGAACTATTATATCAGCTGTGAAGGCTTTATAACCGGTGAATTGTTGTCGGATATCCTGAAATCGCTTATCGCGGCAGATAAGCATATAAGCTTTATAGATATAAAGAAGGCATTTAAGATAATCGGTGAGATACGAATAAGAAACTGCTTTGACGTATCGATAGCGGCGTATCTTATGAATCCGCTTCTTGGAAGTTACCTCTATAATGACGTAGCTTCTATAGCAGGAACGGACATACCTGCATCAAGGCAGGAGATCATAGGTAAATTAACATATAAAGAGGCATTTGAACAAAAGCCCGAAGCACTTCGCAGTCTTCTGATAAAAGAGGCCGAGACGGCGTTCGAGTGTACCGAAATACTTATAAATGAACTAAAAGAAGCCGGTATGTATAAACTCTACACCGATATAGAACTTCCTCTGACCATGGTACTAAAGCAGATGGAGGAGAACGGAGTAAGGGTTCTAAAGGACGCGCTCGATGAATTCGGCAGCAGGCTCGACAAAGAAATCGGGGTGCTGGAAGAGGCAATATACGAGGGCTGCGGAGAAAAGTTCAATATTAACTCTCCGAAACAGCTCGGAACCATATTGTTTGAAAAACTAAAACTTCCTTATGGGAAAAAGACCAAAACGGGATATTCCACATCTGCGGATGTACTCGAAAAACTGAAGCTGGAAGACCCTGTAGTTGAGAAAATACTGAATTACAGGACTCTTAGTAAACTGAAGTCCACGTATGCAGAAGGACTAAAGGACTATATAGATGACGACGGAAGGATCAGGACCAGCCTGAACCAGACTGTCACAGCGACAGGCAGGCTTTCAAGTACGGAACCAAATCTCCAGAACATTCCCATCAGGGAATCTGTAGGAAGGGAACTTCGAAAGGTTTTCGTACCGGATGAAGGTAAAATATTCATAGATGCCGATTATTCGCAGATAGAACTGAGGATACTGGCATCCCTGTCAGGTGACGAAAGACTCATAGACGCCTACAGGAACTCAGCGGATATCCATCAGAGCACAGCGGCAGCAGTATTCAAAGTGCCGGTGGAGGAAGTGACTAAGGAACTCAGAAGCCGTGCCAAGGCTGTAAACTTCGGTATAGTGTACGGTATCAGTTCATTCGGACTGGGTACAGACTTAAATATTTCGAGAAAAGAAGCAGAGGGCTATATAAAGAGCTATTTTGAGACATATCCCGGGGTAAAGAAATATCTCGATACTCAGGTGGCAGACGCCGGGAAAAACGGTTACAGTACTACTCTTTGCGGTAGAAGGAGACCCATACCGGAACTTACGTCCACAAACTTCATGCAGAGGTCTTTCGGTGAGAGAATAGCCATGAATTCACCGGTCCAGGGCAGTGCGGCAGATATCATCAAAATAGCCATGCTGAAGGTGTATGAAAGACTCAAGGCAGAATGTCCCGAAGCAAAACTTTTACTGCAGATACACGATGAACTGCTGGTTGAAGTAGATGAAGAAAAAGCTGATATTGTAGAAAAAATCATGACTGAAGAGATGCAGTCGGCAGTGGACCTTCCAGTATCGCTTGAAGTGGGTGTGGCCCGCGGAAAAAGCTGGTATGAAGCTCATTAACATTTCAAATATGAGAGGTGGATGACGGATGAAAGTCATAGGGCTTACCGGTGGGATAGGTAGCGGTAAATCATTTGTAGCGGATATAGCGGAAAAGCATTTTAATATCCTGCATATAAATACCGACGAGATAGCACGAAGGCAGATGCTAAAAGGCGGAACAAGCTATGGAAAAGTAGTGGAAGAGTTTTCAAAGTATTCGGATCGGTTATTGGATGAAGACGGAGAGATAAACCGTCAGGTTCTGGGAAAAATAGTCCTTAACGATGAAAATCTTATAAAAAAGCTTGATTCGCTTACTCATCCCGATGTAATAGAAGAAGTAAACGGGATAATAGCTTCGGAAAAAGAGAAGAAGGAAAAGGATGCGGTTCTCATAGAGACGGCACTTTTATACGAAGCAGGTATAGACGGCATGTGCGATGAAGTTTGGTATGTATATGCACCGATGGCTACCAGAAGAAGGCGGCTCAAAGATTCCAGAGGGTACAGTGAAGAGAAGATAGACGGTTTCTTTAGCAAACAGCACTCTGAGGAAGACTTTTTAAGGCTGGCAGACAGAACGGTTCCGAACGGTGAGGATGTTACGGAAGCGGATATGGTGAAAATTATTAAAGGGTATTTGTGAAATTTATTACACATAATCCGGCATAAAAGGAAAAATAAGTTAAAGAAGTATAAAAATTAATATATACATATAAAAATATACAGAAACGGAGATAACAGTATGAATGAGATTAAATTCCCTGATAACACAGTATTTGGCCTGGATATAGGCACAAGAAGCGTTGTTGGTACCGTAGGTTACATGAAGCCTACAGGAGAGTTTGTGATCCTGTCACAGAAGACAGAGTGTCATGAGACCAGAGCTATGCTTGACGGACAGATCCATGATATTGACAAGGTTACTGAGACGGTCCAGAAAGTAAAAACAGAGCTTGAAACAGAACTGGGCAGGGAACTGAAGACCGTTTGCATAGCAGCTGCGGGCAGAGTACTGAAGACCATAAATATCAGGGTGGAATATGACCTCGGTGAGGAAAACACCGTAAACGAAGAGATGCTCCACAATCTTGAAATGCTCGGTATGGAGCAGGCAAAAGAAAATGTTCATTCCGAATCGGATGACGATACCGAATATTTCTGCGTAGGATATTCGATAGTAAGATATTATCTCGGAAGTGTACAGCTCACAAATCTTATCGGACATCACGGAAAGAAAATCGCAGCTGATTTTCTGGCTACATTCCTCCCGAAAGATGTAATAGACGGTCTCTATACCGTATGTGAGAGAGTAAAGCTGAACGTACTGAGCCTTACACTTGAACCTATAGCAGCCATCAATATAGCTATTCCGGAAAAGTTCAGGCTCCTGAACCTGGCTTTGGTAGATATCGGCGCCGGAACATCGGATATCTGTATCACAAAAGAGGGTACCATCACAGGATACGGCATGCTTCCGTGCGCAGGTGATTTCCTGACCGAAAGCATCATGTACGAACTTCTCACAGATTTCCCTACGGCAGAGAATATCAAGCTGGCATATGCAAAGAAAAGAAAAAAGATGCAGTACAGGGATGTTATGGGAAGCCGTCAGGTTATAGAAGCTACAAAAGTAAAAGAGATACTTGAAAGTCCCTTCAGGAAACTGACCGCATCAATATCGGACAAGATAAAGGAACTTAACGGAGGAGACAAGGTAGGAGCTGTATTTATCGTAGGCGGCGGCGGAAAGAACGCTGAATTTACCGAGATGCTGGCAGAAGCTATGGGTCTTCCGAAGACCAGAGTGGTTCTGAGAGGTAAAGAGGTATTTACAACCGTGACCACACAGGAAGGTAAGTCGGTAAAGGATCCGATGCTTGTAACACCTATCGGAATCTGCATGAATTATTACAAGAATAACAACAATTTTATAACACTCACTATAAACGGTGTGGAGATAAAGCTGTATGATAACGGCAATTTGAACGTTATGGATGCCATCGTAAGCTACGGTATGTCAAACGCAGGAATCTTCCCAAAGAGGGGTGCGGATCTGAAGTATACCGTAAACGGTGCAGAGAGAGTGGCAAGAGGCAAGAATGGTGACTCATCCGTTATCATAATAAATAATGAGGAGAGCAGCGTGACCGCGCCGATAGCATCCGGTGATGATATAGTGGTAAAGGAATCGACCGTAGGAGAAAAAGGCCATATAAAGATCTCCGAGATACCTGAGTACAAGGAAGGAATCTTCTTTATAATAAACGGCAAGCAGTCTCAGTTTGAAAGAAAAGTAAAGGTAAACGGTGAGGAAAAACAGGCTGATTATGATGTAAAAGAGGGCGATTCCATAGAAATAGCCGATTACTATACTTTGAGCGAATTGTTTACAATACTTGATGTGTCAGAGCAGTTTAAGGTGACCGTGAACAATAAAGAAATCGATATGGCTTCATACGATAAAGATGAAAAAGTATTCGGTAATTATATAATTGATGTTACATCGGCACCTGTATCCGTTTCAAGACCGGCTGCAGCACCGGCAGAGCCGGAAGTTAAGGCGGTACCCCATATGCCTTCGTTCATGAACCAAAAAAAAACTGACGAGATAACAGTGACCGTAAACAAGACACAGGTAACCTTAAAAGGCAAAACAAGTTATACATTTGTTGATATCCTTGATTTCTATACGTTTAACATCACTGCTGCAACAGGCAACAAGCTGATAACAAAAGTAAACGGAAAAGAAGCGGACTTCTTTACTGCCATAAAGGAAGGCGATGTGGCTGAATTATACTGGGAGAAGATCTGATGGAATTTTGCAGTATAGCGAGCGGCAGCAGCGGTAACTGTATATTTGTGGGAACCGATGAAGCAAATATACTGATAGACGCGGGAGTAAGCGCAAAAAAAATATGTGAAGGCCTTAGAGGTATAGATATAGATCCTTTTGATATTGACGGAATTTTTATCACACACGAACATGTGGATCATATCCAGGGACTTCAGAATTTTGTGAAAAAGTACGGCACAAAAGTGTTTGGAACGGCTAAAACCCTGAAGGCGATATACAGCAAAGGGAACGGCGAATTCGGGGAGAGTGAATTTGAAGAAATAAATCCGGATATTGACATTTGTTTAAAAGATGCTATAATTACTCCGTTTGCTGTTTCTCATGATGCGGCCGATCCGGTAGGGTATCGTGTCGAATCCGGAGGAAAAAGATTTGCGGTAGCCACAGACCTCGGTACCTTTGATGATTATATAGTGGAACACTTAAAGGAACTCGATGGATTGTGTCTTGAAGCAAATCATGACATAAACATGTTGATGGTAGGAAAATATCCGTACCAGCTGAAACAACGTGTCGCAGGACCGAAGGGGCATCTTTCAAACGATGCAGCCGCGGATCTTCTGTGCAGGATTTTCTGTGACAGGTTGAAATATGTACTGCTTATTCATCTGAGTAAGGATAATAACTATGCCGAACTGGCATACGAAACAGTGAGAGCAGAGCTTCTCACAAGATGTCCGCACAGGGAACTGACCCTTCATGTAGCGGGAAGAAACACTCCGTCGGACATTTTTTCGATACTGTGATATTTCACAGGAAATTAACACATGGTTTGAAATTTTGTTAAAATATAGATATAACATGGAGGAAGCAAAGTGCAAAAGGTAGTCATTACTGTATTAGGCAAAGATAAGGTTGGAATCATGGCAAAAGTCTGCACATATCTTGCAGATAAAGGAATCAATATTTTAGATATCTCACAGACCATAGTATCCGGTTATTTCAATATGATGATGATCGCAGATATGGGACAGGCAGGAGGAGACTTTGAGAAAGTCAGAACCGAACTTGATGAACTCGGAAACGGTATCGGCGTTCAGGTAAGGATCCAGCGTGAAGATATTTTTGATATGATGCATAGACTTTGATAGAAGGAGTAATTAACGTGATTAACATTTCGGAAGTAAATGAAACGAATGAAATGATACAGCATGAGAACCTTGATGTACGTACCATCACGATGGGTATCAGTCTTTTTGACTGTATTGATTCGTCTCTGGAGAAAACCAGGAAAAACATATACGACAAAATATGCTATAAAGCAGGGAAACTGGTAGAAACAGGAGAGCATATTTCAAAAAGCTACGGTATACCTGTAGTAAACAAGCGTATATCTGTCACCCCCATTGCTACGGTAGGATCGTCCTGCTGTATGTCTGAAGAACATTATGTGGAGCTGGCTAAGACTCTTGACAAGGCTGCGGAAAACGTAGGCGTAAACCTGATAGGCGGTTATTCGGCTATGCTTGCCAAAGGTAATACCGATAAGGAATTGGTATTCCTTAATTCGATACCTCAGGCATTAAAGGTTACTTCCAGAGTGTGCAGCTCTGTAAATGTCGGATCTTCCAGAACCGGTATAAACATGGATGCCGTAAGACGTATGGGTGACATAGTTCATGAGACGGCTGTTGCTTCATACGGTACAGAGAGTCTCGGAGCGGCAAAGCTTGTGGTATTCTGCAATGCTCCCGATGACAATCCTTTTATGGCAGGCGCTTTCCACGGTATCACAGAGGGTGAGAGTGTCATAAATGTCGGCGTCAGCGGTCCCGGCGTTGTAAAGAAGGCACTGGAATCCGCCAGAGATGCCAATTTTGAGGTACTTTGCGAGACTATAAAGAAAACAGCTTTTAAGATTACAAGAGTAGGTCAGCTCGTAGCACGTGAAGCTGCACAGATGCTAGGCGTTCCTTTCGGAATCGTAGATCTGTCACTGGCTCCCACCCCTGCGGTAGGTGACAGTGTAGCAGATATACTAAAGGAGATAGGACTCGAACATCCCGGAGCACCCGGAACCACAGCCGCACTTGCGCTTCTGAACGATCAGGTGAAGAAGGGCGGCGTTATGGCGAGCTCATACGTCGGCGGCTTGAGCGGAGCATTTATACCCGTTAGTGAAGATCAGGGTATGATAGATGCGGTGGAAGCAGGAGCACTGACTCTTGAAAAGCTTGAGGCAATGACCTGCGTATGTTCTGTAGGTCTTGATATGATAGCCATTCCCGGAGATACTTCTTCGGAAACCATCGCCGGTATCATCGCCGATGAAATGGCTATCGGTATGATAAACAACAAAACAACTGCAGTCAGACTTATTCCTGCCATCGGTATGAAAGTCGGTGACAGCCTGAACTTCGGCGGTCTGTTCGGTTACGCACCCGTTATGCCTGTAAATACATTTGCATGCAATAAGTTCGTAAACCGCGGAGGTAGAATTCCGGCTCCGATACACAGCTTTAAGAACTGATTGTACATGAGGAATGGAAATGAAAGATTTTGATGACGAGAACCTGGAGTTCGATGACGATCTCCCGGAACTTGACCTGAGCGATCTGGATTTTTTGGATGAAGAAACAACGAAAGAATCCAAACACACTCAGCTGAAGAAGTATGAAGAAGATCTCGATGATTCGGAGGATCTGGCCGAGCTTATAAAAGCAGAGGCATTTAAGGCACTTGATGTACCTGAAGAACCATTAAAAGTTCCCAGCAAGTATTCACTTGATGAGGATGATGACGATGCAGAATACTTTGATTATACGGAAGATGATTTTGATGAGGATGACGGATCAAAGAAATACAAGCATCTCGGATTAAAAATAGTACTCGGTATTATATTATTTTTCATGGCAGCCGCGGCTTTCCTGGTATTTACGAAGCCCGGAAGAAACATACTTACAAAGCTTGCCGGTATATGGATACATGACAATGTAAATAAGTATGTGGAGGATGATCCGTACTGGTATTATCCGACAGGTGTTGATAAGGATAAGACGGGAACTGCTACCATTATCCCACTCGAAGATCCTACGCCTACGGATGAAGAGCTTGTAAAAGTAGTTACAAAGAACCGTTCGGAAGATTACGTAAAGACATATTTGTTGTTTGGTATTGAGGAAATAGGAGGTGCGGCAAATACCGATGCCATTCTTCTTTTATCGGTAAATACCAAGGATAAAAGGATTAAACTGACTTCACTTCTTCGTGATACATACGTTGATATACCCGGATATTATCCGAACAAGATAAATTCCGTATATGCGCACGGTATGAAAACGGGTGAGACCACCGAAGAGAAGAAGATGAACGGCGGACATCTGCTGATGGAGGTCATCTCCAATACATATGATATCGATATCACGGGCTTTGCCTGCGTAAACTTTAACAGTCTGGAGAAAATCGTGGACAGACTCGGAGGACTTGATCTTGAACTCGGCGGAACCGAGGCGGATTATCTGCGCAGGACCAATTATATATCGAATCCCGCATACAGAACTGTTGTAAAGGGATGGAACCATATGAACGGCAATCAGGTTCTCGGATATTGCCGTGTAAGAAAGGTAGCAACCCTCGGAGGAGCGGCAAATGATTACGGACGTACATTAAGACACAGACGTGTTATAAACGCCGTAGTTCAGCAGTATAAGAGCCTTTCTCTGACGGATATGTATTTTGTTCTTCAGGATATTCTGGGATATGTTGTGACAGATCTCACTCAGGAACAGATATCCGAACTGTTAAGCGATGTAGTTGAAAACAAGATATTTGATATGGACCAGATGAGGCTTCCTGCCGATGAACTCTTTAGGGACAGCGGTAAGAAGGGCGTATTTAACGGAAAGTATAACGTAACTTACGCTATAGTACTTGACAAATATCGTGAAGAAAATATAAAGAAGTTCCATGAATTCGTATTCTTGGACGGACAGGAGCCCGAGATAACCGGAGAGGCAGACTCGTCGGGTGAACCGGTACCTTCCGGAACGGTAACACCGGTCGCCACACCGGTTGCATCACCTACTGCTGCGCAGGCACAGGGTCAGTAATTTGGAGATTTTTAAATGGAAGAAAAGAATGATTTGGTAGTTGTGGAAAAAGAGGAGATTTCCGAAGACCCGACTGAAGATTTTGCAGAAGAACTGGAAGAAATGGAGCATGAAGCCGAGGATAATGAACTGATAAAGACTCTCGGTGAATCAATAAACAAACAGGTAGAACTTGAACTGGAACCTCTGGTACCCGACGGTACGGAGGAGGTTCCGGAAAGTGAGCCTGACAGTCCCGAGGAACCTCCGAAAGGATTCCGGGGATTTATAAAAAGAGTTCCGACGTGGATTTATATCGTCACCGGAATATTAGCATTTATAGTAATACTCGTAGTGATATTAAATGCCAGCGGTCTCGGAGAAAAGCTTCTCATAAAGCTAGGAGCGAATGTGGCAGCCATTACGGTTGACTATAAACCTCTCGATTTTGAGAATATCGAAATAGACACGGAAAATGTCGAAGATATATCGGAATTTATGGATCTGCTCACTCCGATACCTACGGAAGAACTGACTCCTACACCGGAGCCGACGCCCACACCTCCGCTGTATGATAAAAAGATCATAAACATACTTTTACTTGGTGAAGAGTGTATAGGAAGCGGTTCAAGCAGGGGCAGAACCGATATGATAGTTTTGGCTACCATAGATACCATCACGAAAACGGTAAAACTGACCTCGCTTATGCGTGACAGTTTTGTTCAGATCCCGGGATATGACGACAACAGGATAAATGCTGCATATGCTCTGGGTGGAGTGCCGCTTCTGTATCAGACCATAGAGAAGAACTTTGATATAGTTCCTGATAACTATGTACTGGTGAGATTTGATGATTTTGAAAAAGTGGTAGATTCTGTCGGCGGTGTGGACATCACATTGTCAAAAACCGAAGCCAAATATCTGAATAAAACAAACTATATTTCAAAGCCTCAGTACAGGACTGTCGTTGAAGGACTGAACCATATGAACGGTAATCAGGCTCTGGGATACTGCCGAGTAAGATATGTGGCACATGACGGTGAGAAGAACGATTTCGGTCGTACCACAAGACACAGGGTCATGATATCGGCACTGGTGGAAAAAATAAAGAACCTGGGATATACGGATCTTTTCAGGGTAGCTATGGAGTGCCTGCCGATGGTAACAACAGATGTCACAGCAGATGAGATAGAGAAGTACATTCATATGGTACTGGATATCGGCGGAGCAGACATCAATATAAAAGAAATGCGTATACCCGCTGACGGAACTTATAATTTTGTAACTATAAGAAAGATGAGTGTCACCCAGCTCGATATACAAAAGAACAAAGAATTATTACATGAATTTATATACGGGGAAAATGTAACTGAAGGGGATAAAGATAATGGAAATACAAATGTGGAGGGAAATCCTTGAACCTTATGCTTTGGCCGTGGATGAGCTGAAAGTAAAGTTTGAGCATGTTCAGAACTCGTACAGAAATGCCGGATTATATTCACCCATAGAACAGATTTACGGGCGTGTAAAATCTATATCGTCATTGCTTGAGAAAGTTCAGAAGAAGCATATATCTCTCGATGATATAGAGGATAATATAGATGACATAGCCGGAATAAGGATAATATGCCAGTTCGTGGAGGATATATACAAGGTAGCCGAACTGATAAACAAGAGAAGCGATATGATAGTCATAGAGGAGACTGACTATGTAAAGAATCAGAAGTCTTCCGGTTACAGAAGTTATCATATGGTGGTAAAGTATGTGGTGGAAACCATAAACGGACCCAAGGAGCTTCATGTAGAAATCCAGATCAGAACCCTGGCTATGAATTTCTGGGCGACTATAGAGCATTCACTGCAGTATAAGTACAAGCAGAACATGCCTGCTTCACTGCGTGCCAGACTTCTTAAAGCAGCTGATGCCATCGGAGTCCTTGACAGTGAGATGGCTGAGGTACGTGAGGAAATCATGGATGCCCAGAACACATTTACATTACGTACGAATCTTGTGGCAGACATACTGAACAATATCCAGAATCTGTATAAGGCTGCTAACAAGCGTGAGATTATAAAGATACAGGATGAATTCTTTAAGATATATGCATCGGAAGATCTGGAGCATCTGGAACGTTTTGCAAAGGAACTTGATACCATTTCGGAAGGCTACAGAGCACAGAGCTTGAGGTAGTAGATGAGAAATTTTATACTCGTTAAAGTTTTTAATTACACCTCATCCGGCTGCTTTGCAGCCACCTTCTCCTCAAGGGGAGGCTTAAAGTGAAAATATATACGTTAATGAGTATAACAAAACAGAAGATATCCCCCACCTCTTAGCGTAGCGAAGGTGGGGGAAAATCTTCGTTTCAGGCGGGGTTAAAGCCCCGCCTGAAATGAGATGCGAAGCATCGTTTTGTTACCGAGGAAACGCTGAAAGCGTTTTCGAGGTGACATTGACTTAATAAAAGACAGGGGAGGGCAGATATGTACCGATTCCTGTCTTTTTTGAGGTGATAATAACAGTTATACCGAATTAGTGTATTTATTCACGTTACTATTCACAGCTGTTCAAAACGCACTCATAAACCTTCCGTCTGCGCCGGAAGTCGTCGCATTCGCGACTTATGTTTACTCGTGAGTTTTGTCCAGCTTCCACTGCTTAATCTGCATAAATGCCTGCCTGCAAGCAAGCTTGCGTCAGGCATTCACGGCAGATTAGCTGTGAATAGTAACTTATTCACACATTATCCGACTGCTTTGCAGTGGACTTCTTCTTGACAAAAAAGCTGAAAATATAGTAAAATTATAATTTATAGGAAGAAAAGAACTTAAAAATGGACGGGGAAAATGGAAGATAATAAAAACTGGCTTCCGGG
Source organism: Lachnospiraceae bacterium (assembly GCA_016282435.1). Classification (GTDB taxonomy): domain Bacteria; phylum Bacillota; class Clostridia; order Lachnospirales; family Lachnospiraceae; genus RUG11977. The sequence continues at coordinate 22,314 of JAEEKN010000190.1, forward strand.
AGAATTCCTGGATGAAATGAAAAAGATGCTGGGAAGTGAATACGAGGATTTCGTAAACTCATATGATAAAGAGTATTACAGGGGAATGAGATGTAATACTTTAAAAACCGACCCATCCGAGTTTGAAGAGAAAGCTCCGTTCATTTCCGGAAGAATTCCGTGGACAGATAACGGTTATTACACCAAAGAAGACGATCAGCCCGCAAAACACCCATATTATTTTGCGGGACTGTACTATATTCAGGAGCCTAGTGCCATGCTACCGGCTCAGATACTCCCGGTAGAACCGGGGGACAAGGTGCTCGATCTGTGTGCTGCACCGGGAGGAAAAACCACCGAACTGGGTGCAAAGCTATCGGGTAAAGGGGTACTTGTAAGTAATGATATCAGTGCCTCAAGAGCAAAAGCCCTCGTAAAAAACGTTGAACTTTTTGGGATAAAGAATGCAGTGGTCATAAGCGAAGCTCCGGACAAGCTGGCCGAACGCATGGAAGGATATTTTGATAAAATCCTGGTGGATGCACCGTGCTCCGGAGAAGGAATGTTCAGAAAAGTACATTCTATCGCAAAGAACTGGGAACAGTACGGCTCTCAGTATTATGCTGATATTCAGAGACAGGTTCTTCCTTCTGCAGTAAAGATGTTAAGGCCGGGCGGATATATGGTATATTCCACTTGTACTTTTTCAAGGCTTGAAGATGAGGACAGTATAAAGTTTATCCTCGAAAACTATCCCGATATGGAAGTTGTCGATGCCATAGACTTTGATGATGAAAGATATAAAGGATTTTGCAAGGGATTTTCAGACGAGGATGACTCAAAGTCAGGAAATGTCAATCTGAATAAAACTATCAGACTGTTTCCTCATCGTATAAACGGAGAGGGACACTTTGTAGCATTACTTCGAAAGAAAAGTACCATGGATTCCGGGTTAACCGAAAATGACGGAAGTACAGGTGCTTTGCAGTCTGCTGAAAAGAACGGTGACAGTAATCAGGAAAATATAAAGAAAAATACATATGATACCACTCTCAGAAAAAAATACAAAAAAGTTAGTAATGAAGCCTTTGACTTTTTTGAGAAAATCGGATTTGAGATAAACGCATCAAAACTCTGGGTAAATGATGACAGGATATTCATGATGCCCGACGGATTACCGGACCTGAACAAACTGAGAGTCTTAAGAACGGGATTGTTCCTGGGTGAGATGAAAAAGGAACGGTTTGAACCGTCACAATCCCTGGCACTGGCTCTTAAAAAGAGTGAATATGACAATGTGCTGGAATTAAGTTCTTCTGACGACAGAACTGTCAGGTACCTAAAGTGTGAAAGCATAGATCTCGACGACGCGGAAGATAATGTCAGGGATGGATATTGCCTGGTAACTGTCGACGGACATCCTCTGGGATGGGGTAAAGTAGACAAAGGAAGGTTTAAGAATAAATATCTGCCTTCCTGGAGATTACAGTAAAAAATGGACAGAATAGATAAATTACTATCGAACTATGGTGGAGTGTCGAGAGCCGAAGCCAAAAATCTGCTTAAAGCCGGACGGGTATCGGTAAACGGAACGCCGGTACGGGATCCTGCTTTTAAAGCCGGGGAATCGGATGAAATCCTCTTAGAAGGGAAAAAGATAATCACGAAGAAATACAGGTATTTTATGTTAAACAAACCTGCAGGATATATATCTTCGACCGAGAAGGAACCTGGGGATGACAGCCCGAATGTGATCGACCTGTTTAAGGAGGAAGGAATAAAAGGGTTGTTTCCTGTCGGAAGACTTGATAAAGATACTACAGGGCTTTTGATCGTTACAAACGACGGAGAACTCGGACACAGGCTGACCTCACCGGGAAAACATGTTGATAAGACTTATGAGGCCAAGGTCAAGGGCATATTGACTCAGGAACATGTTGCCTCATTCAGTAAAGGATTTGATTTTAAAGAGTTCTCATCTGCGCCGGCGGTTCTGGAGATTTTGAAAGTGAATGAAACCACGGAATATTCAGTTGCCAGAGTAACGATAAGTGAGGGCAAGTTCCACCAGGTAAAGCGTATGTTTTTGAAAGTCGGATGTGAGGTAGTGGAACTAAAGCGCATATCCATGGGAAATATGAAGCTTGATGAAAGCTTGAAACCCGGTGAATACAGGGAACTTAGCGAAGATGAAGTAAAAAATATATAGATGTTAGAGGCTGATTGACGAGGTCGTATTAAATTAGTTAATCAGAATAATTGCGCTTAAGATTATAACAAAACAGAAGAGATGCGAAGCATCGTTTTGTTACCGAGGAAACGCTGAAGGCGTTTTCGAGGTGACTTTGACATAGAATTACAGATATAAGGTGAAATATGAAAATTCTGGATAATATAGAAGCCGTGATATTTGATATGGACGGTACACTGGTGGATTCCATGTGGATGTGGAAGCAGATAGATATAGATTATCTCGGAAAATTCGGGATGGAGCTTCCGGAAGACCTGCAAGAATCCATAGAAGGTATGAGTTTCAGAGAGACGGCAGTGTATATCAAAAACAGGTTCAATATTCCTGAAGACATAGAAACCATGATGGATACATGGAATAATATGGCATATGAATTCTACAAAACAAAGGTGGATTTTAAGCCGGGAGCCAGAGATTTTGTACTGGAATTAATGAAAAGAGGGATAAAAACAGGAATAGCTACCAGTAATTCAAACGAACTGGTGGATGCGGTACTGGGACACCTTGATGCAAAAGACTATTTTCAGGAAATACACACATCTTCTGAAGTGGAACATGGAAAGCCATATCCGGATATCTATCTTCTGGTGGCTGAAAAACTGGGTGTGGCACCGGAAAAATGTCTGGTGTTTGAAGATATCCTTCCGGGAATACTGGCCGGAAAAGCGGCAGGTATGAAAGTATGTGCGGTATATGATGATTATTCGCATCAGGAATTATCCGTAAAGATAAAGAATGCCGATTATTATTTCAAGGGATTTGATATTCTGATGGAAAATAAATCATTTTTGTGATTACCGGGATGAGGTGGAATATGAATTTTAAGAAAAAGGGCGAGCTGGGTTATATCAGCTTCATGAAGTCGTTTAACCTGCTGGTAGCGATAGTATTGTTCGTTATAGCAGCTGTTATATTTATCATAGGTATGTCCATATACGATACCAAGGGTAATATTCTGACGATAGTAGGTGCATTGTTTATTATCCCCGCAGCCAGATTTATGACGGTATGGTTCCTGTTCCTGCCGTTTAAGTCAGCTGCGAAAGAACAGTATGATAAAGTGTTTTCTCTGATGAAACAGGGTAATCTACTGTATACTGATGTAATATTTACATCAACAGAAAAGGCATACGGAGCCATGTTCCTGGTCCTCACAGGGGATAAAATACTGGCATATGTACCTAAAAATTGCAATAAGCTGCAGGATTACCTGGCAGATATCATAAAAAGACGTGCTTTTGATATAAAAGTAACATGTACCGATGATGAAAAGAAATTCGAAAACTTTTTAAAGAGTGCAGATTCCTATGCTGAAAAGGTTTTTGAGGACGAAGATGAGAGAACAGGTGCTGATAAGGAAAGAGCCAGACTGATGGAAGTGCTTGAAAGTTTCATGCCTTAATGACTTTGATACACATGCAGTGAATGTTTTATACTCATAAATATATACTTTTTTGCTTTAAGACTTCTCATTGAGGGAAAGCTGACTTATGATGTGACATTGACATCGTTAAGTCAGTGTTAATTCAATGATCTGTATATGAATGCAATATAAGGAAAAAGAAAATGCGTGAAATAATCGTCGGGAAAAATGAGGACGGACAGCGTCTGGACAGAATACTTACGAGGCTTTTTCCCAATGCCGGAAAAGGCTTTATTTTTAAGATGCTGAGAAAAAAGAATATTGTTCTGAACGGTAAAAAAGCGGAAGGCAGCGAGAGACTGGCTGTCGGCGATGAGATAAAGCTGTTTTTTTCTGAAGAGTCATATGAGAAGCTCACCGGAGGGAATACCGGAGCTTTAATAAGTGGGGATAATAAAAAAGAAACCGGTGATATACGCGGGAATATAAAAAATCAAGGGAACAAAGTAAGTCAGGATAAAAAGTCGAAGTCGTCCGGTAACTTCCGGGAAATGATAGTATATGAAGATGAAGATGTGATAATACTTAATAAACCTAAAGGAGTGTTGTCACAGAAGGCAAGTGATAACGATATTTCCCTAAATGAAATGCTGATATCATATATGTTGGAACAAGGGATGATTGATGAAAAACAGCTGTCCACTTTCAGACCCTCCATGTGCAACAGACTGGACAGGAATACTTCGGGACTGATATGCGGAGGAAAAACGCTAAAAGGACTTCGGGGACTCTCGGATCTGTTTAGGTCTAGGGACTTAAATAAATACTATCTTTGTATAGTATTGGGAACAGTAGAGAAAGAAGAACGTATCGAAGGGTATTTAAGTAAGGACGAAAAAACAAATAAAGTAAAGATATCCGGAATATCAAAAGAAAGCTCACCGGTTAATGAAAAAAGCGAACATGGCTCCGATTTAAAAGAATCAAAGATTGCCACAAAATATAAGCCGGTAAAAACCGGAAACGGATGTACACTTTTGGAAGTAGAACTTCTGACGGGAAAAACTCACCAGATAAGAGCTCATCTTGCTTCAATCGGGCATCCTATAGCAGGAGATATGAAGTACGGTGATGAGGGATTTAACCGTATGGTAAGGGACAGATATAAAGTCAGGAGTCAGTTGCTTTTTGCATATAGACTGGAATTCCCAAAAGACTGCGGGGAGCTCACACAGCTTAACGGAAAGGAAATAAGACTCGAAAAACCGGCGGAGTTTTTTATATAACAAAATAGAAGATGCGGAGCATCGTTTTGTTACCGAGGAAACGCTGCAGGCGTTTTCAAAGTGACTGTGACATCGGTTCAAAGGAGGAAAAGTATGCCATCTTGGAATTCCAGAGGGCTTCGAGGATCGGCCCTTGAAGAGAGCATAAATATGACAAATGATAAATACAGGGAACAAAAGCTTGCTCTCATACAGAAAATTCCGACTCCCATTACGCCTGTTGAGATGGATAAGGCTCACGGGCACATAACCCTGGCATATTTTGATAAAAAAAGTACTGTAGACTACATAGGTGTGGTACAGGGAGTTCCGGTATGCTTTGATGCGAAGGAATGCGCTTCGGATACTTTTGCACTCCAGAACATCCATGAGCATCAGGTCCTGTTTATGCGAGATTTTGAAGCGCAGGAAGGGATAGCATTTATCCTGATATATTTTACTAAACGTGATAGCTACTATTATATGCGTGATGAGGAACTCGAAAAATACTGGAAGAGGGCTGAAGACGGCGGGAGAAAAAGCTTTAGAATCGACGAACTGGATGAGGAGTACTTTTTTAAATCCAAGAATGGGTTCTATATACCGTATCTTGAGCTTTTGAACAGGGACCTGGCTTCAAGAGACTAGATAACGATAAAAAAACAGTTGACAATCTCAAAAGTATTCGTTATAATACGAACAATTCATTATGATACTATGATAATATGGTAGCACTTCACAGTGATAAAGCAATCTTGATAAAGGTGGTAATTATTTATGAACAAAAGAGTATTCACAACCCCTGAGGGAGTCAGAGACATATATGACGGAGAATGCAGAGCAAAGATAGATATAGAAGCGAAGCTCAGAAACAAACTCCATCTTTACGGATTTGAAGATATTGAAACCCCTACATTTGAATATTTTGAGGTATTCAGCGAGGAACGCGGAACCGTAAAAGCTAGAGATATGTATAAGTTTTTTGACCGTGACGGAAATACTCTGGTACTTCGTCCCGATATGACACCTTCTATAGCCAGATGCGCGGCAAAGTATTTTAAAGAGGAGAAGAATCCTATAAGATTTTGCTACTGCGGACATACATTTATAAACAATTCCGAATATCAGGGAAAACAAAAAGAAACCACACAGCTTGGCTGTGAACTGATAAATGACTCATCTGTCATAGCCGATGCAGAGATGATAGCGGCTACCATAGACTGTTTGCTGACCGCAGGATTAAAGAACTTCAGAATGGATATTGGTGATGTCAGATTTTTCAAAGCACTTATAGCTGAAACCGGACTTGATGAAGATAAGATTAATGATTTAAAATATTATATAGTAGACAAAAACAGCTTCGGATTAAAGGATTTCTTAAGAGAAGAAAACGTAAGTGAGGATTTAAAAACCATACTTGCAGATCTTCCTCAGCAGTTCGGAGGTGTTGAATGCCTCGAAGAGATCGGTTCCATGACCACTAATAAAGATGCATTGATGGCTATAGATCATTTAAAGAATCTGTATGAACTGATGAAGATTTACGGATTTGAAAAGTATGTAGGATTTGATCTCGGAATGATCAGCAAATATGATTATTATACAGGTATCATATTCAATGCGGTAACCTATGATATCGGAGAACCCATAGCTTCGGGCGGAAGATATGATAATCTGGTAGGACAGTACGGTAAGGATGCCGCAGCCATAGGAATGACCATTATCACGGATAAACTGATGCTGGCACTTTCAAGACAGGGACTGTTAAGCAAAAAATCAGAGGAAATCGAAGAGATAAGCTCTGAAGATGATGTGGTGGCAGCCATAAAAGCAGCTGTAGCTGACAGAAACCACGGAATAAGCTGCGTAGTCCATTGAAGTGAGCGGAAGAGGTGAAAACATGAGATATATTACTATAGCCCTGGCAAAGGGCAGACTTGCAAAACAGTCCATGAAAATACTTAATAAACTAGGTATCACATGTCCTGAAATGGACGATCCCGATACCAGAAAGCTGATATTTGAAGATCCTGAGCACGGATTCAGATTCTTCCTGGCAAAAGCCAACGATGTTCCGACTTATGTAGAGTACGGAGCAGCAGATATAGGAATAGTTGGAAAAGACACAATAGTTGAAGAAGGCAGAAGCCTTTATGAAGTTCTGGATCTGAACCTTGGGAAATGCAGGATGTGCGTAGCAGGACCTGCCAGTGCCAGAGAGAGTCTGAATAACGGTTCGCTTATCAGGGTGGCTACAAAGTATCCGAAGATAGCCAAGGATTATTTCAACGATACAAAGCATCAGACTGTGGAAATCATAAAATTAAACGGTTCCATAGAACTGGCACCCATTGTGGGTCTGTCGGAAGTAATAGTGGATATCGTGGAGACCGGATCCACACTGCGTGAGAACGGACTGGAAGTTCTCGAGGAAATACTTCCTCTGTCTGCTAGAGTAGTGGTAAACAAGGTCAGCATGAAGATGGAACAGGAACGTATCACGAAGCTTATAAACGATATGAGAAATATAGTTACGGCAGAAGCCTGAATCAAATACGAAAAGGAGAGACCGGATATGAAAATAGTAAAATTAGATGAAAATTCAAAAAAGGATTTGCTGGTAAAACTCTTAAAGAGAAGCCCTTCACAGTATACCGAGTATGAGAACAGGGTATCTGAGATCATCGAAAATATCAGGGCAGGAAAAGACAGGGCGTTATTTGACTATACCAAGCAGTTTGATAAATGTGATATCAATGAGAAGAATGTTGAAGTAACAGAAGAAGAATTTAAGGAAGCATATGAGACTATAGATGCCGAGTTACTTGAAACTATCAGAAAATCGGCTGCAAATATCAAGGCATTCCACGAGAAGCAGAAACAGAGAAGCTGGTTCACCACAGAAGACGGAATATTCCTCGGTCAGAAGATCACCGCAGTAGAAAAAGTGGGAGTTTATGTTCCGGGCGGAAGAGCAGCTCTCGCTTCATCAGTACTTATGAACATTATCCCTGCAAAAGTGGCAGGCGTTGACAGTATAAATATGTGTACGCCTCCTTCTGCTTCGGGTACTGTAAACAACGCTATACTCGTAGCAGCCAGGGAAGCAGGAGCCGACAGGGTATTTAAGGCAGGCGGAGCACAGGCTATAGCTGCCATGGCTTTCGGAACAGAGTCCGTACCGAAGGTGGACAAGATCGTAGGACCCGGAAATATATATGTGGCACTGGCAAAGAAGAGAGTATACGGAAATGTAGGAATAGACTCCATCGCAGGTCCCAGCGAAATCCTGGTTCTTGCTGATGAAACGGCAAATCCCCGCTATGTAGCGGCAGATCTGCTCAGCCAGGCAGAGCATGATGAACTGGCATCTGCTATACTTATAACCACCAGTCAGGAACTGGCAGAAAAGGTATCGGATGAAGTAAAGGCATTTACAGAAAAGCTTTCCAGAAAAGCTATAATAGAAAAATCACTTGAGAACTATGGTTATATCCTGGTAGCCGACAATATGGAAGAAGCATGCGATGCTGTTAACGAGATAGCATCGGAGCACCTGGAGATATTGACAGACAAGCCTTTTGAGACACTCTCGAAGATCAGAAATGCCGGAGCTATATTCCTCGGACAGTATTCAAGTGAGCCTCTGGGTGATTATTTCGCAGGACCGAACCACATACTTCCTACGAATGGGACAGCCAGATTCTTCTCACCTCTGTCTGTAGATGACTTCATAAAGAAGTCGAGTGTCATCTGCTATTCGAGAGAAGCACTTGAACCCGTTCACAAGGATATCGAAAGATTCGCGCTTGCAGAGGGACTTACCGCACATGCAAATTCTGTAGCTGTAAGATTTGAATAATGAATTTAATATGGGGAGAAGGAATTCATATGAGAACAGCTGAAGTCAGCAGAAAAACAAAAGAAACGGACATATATATAAAACTTAACCTTGACGGAACAGGTAAATCGGATATAGATACCGGTATCGGCTTTTTCGACCATATGCTCATCAGTTTTGCAAAGCACAGCTTTATAGATCTGGAGGTAAAGGTAAAGGGAGACCTTCAGGTGGATGGGCATCACAGTGTAGAGGACACGGGTATCGTTCTGGGAGAAGCGCTGAAGCAGGCACTGGGAGATAAAGCCGGCATAAAGAGATATGGAAGCAGCATACTTCCAATGGATGAGACACTGGTGATGGCTGCTGTGGATTTCTGCGGAAGACCTTATCTCAACTACAACCTGACATTTACTATGCCCAGGATAGGAGAATTGGACAGCGAGCTCATCAGGGAATTCTTCTATGCAGTATCGTATTCGGCTGCTATGAATCTGCACATAAAGCAGCTGGACGGAACAAACTGCCATCATATAGCTGAAGCAGCATTTAAGGCATTCGCAAAAGCTGTGGATGAAGCGAAAACAGTGGACCCCAGAGTAACGGGCACATTATCCACCAAGGGAAGTCTGTAAAAAATCAACAATCCTAGTCAAATATAACAGGACCGGTTTTAAGTTCTTCTGTGAAACCGGTCTTGAATTTATTTGAGCAGATCTGTTCGTAAAGGCCTGCCGCATATATATCAAGCTTATACGCCGGATTATCCAAAGGTCCGGCGGAGGGCTTGGTGATGATATTGATGTCATCGGAGTATCTGAGGTTACGCAGGAACTCTGAACATGATTTTTTAAAGCCGAGAACTCTCAGATAAGGTTTGTATGATATATTATTATCCGTGTCGTTTTCGGTTACGGAGCGGTACGGACGGATATCATAAAAATGTGTTTGGGCGGCAGCGGTATAAAAAGGAGAAAGCAGTATCCTAAAGAGAGCACGGCTTATTCCTGTATATGTAAAACATTTTGATTTTAGGTTCATGATGAGATCCGATATTAATATCTTTTTACCTCTAAAGTTTGTAAGCTTATGGATCACGTCGGGATTTATATCAGGGATGGAGAACAGTTCTTCGTCTGACATGGTATTTAAACGCATATACAGTACGGAACTAAAATCATCCTCGGTTATGGGGAGGGATTTACCGTAGTTATCTTTGATAATATCGTAAGAAACCAAGGGTAAAGCTCCGGATAAACCTTCGGATAAAATCGCCGGGTCACTTTTAGTGATGGCGTTTGAATACAGATGGTTTCGAACAGCTGTAGCCGATGAATATTCGGAGATTTCGGTGTCAAAATGATCTGACCCCATTCTTTTTATGGCAACGGGTTTAATGCTATGGCAGGGGTTCCCCGCAGATTCGCATGATAAACGGTATTTATTTATGGCTCTGATGTATTCCAAGCCCAGAAGATTGTTGGGAGAATACAGAAGAGGCTGAAGGTTGCCGAGAGAATCGCTTAAGACTTTTGAAAATGCTGAGGGATAGGATTCTCCGCTTTTGATATGTTCAGATAATTTTTCCTTAAAGCTATCTGTTCCGGTCTCGTCGGATATGATATCAGCACATTTTATCAGGGAATCGGTATCACCGCTTTCACTTCCGAAGCACAGATAATCTATGAGCCCTGTAGATGAGAGAAGATTTACTGCACCCGTTGCAAATGCTTCGGCACTTCCGAGACTGTAAAGACAGGGAAGTTCGAAGACGATATCTGCTCCGCACTTTAATGCCATCTCGGCGCGGAGGTATTTATTGCATACTGCGGGAGCACCGCGCTGAACGAAATCACCGCTCATGATGACTACACAGCAGTCGGCACCTGTTTTAGAACGAGCCTGTTCTATCAGGTACTTGTGGCCGTTATGGAAGGGATTAAATTCTGCTATGATTCCTAAAGTTTTCATGAGTGGCTCCTGATGCTTTGATAATTTTATGATCATGCAAATGATACTCTGCATCTTCAGTTTTATTATATCATAAAAATGAAATTGTATACAAGCTGTAAAAAATTTTCTTGTTATTCAGATATTTATATGCTATTATGTTATTAAGAATAGAGGAAAAAAGAAGAAAAGACAGAGAGAAAGAGGTACGAAATGAGAATATATCCCGCTATAGATATCAGAGGTGGTAAATGCGTGAGACTCCGCCAGGGAGTATATGCAGATATGACTGTTTATAACGACGATCCCGTAAAAGTGGCATTGGGATTCAGGGAGGCAGGAGCCGAGTATATACATGTCGTAGATCTGGACGGAGCACTGGAAGGATACAGTGTAAACGCCGAGGTGATATCGAAGATAGCAAAAGAGACGGGACTTCCCGTACAGACGGGCGGCGGAATCAGAAGTCTGCAGAATATTGAGACCAAGATAAATGCAGGCGTAGCCAGAGTCATCATAGGAACCAAAGCTGTAAAAGAACCTGAGTTTATGAAAGAAGCTATAGAAACTTTTGGAGTCGACAGGATAGTGGCGGGCCTTGACGGAAGAAACGGAAAGGCAGCCGTATCAGGCTGGGAAAAGGAAAGCGAACAGGATATCATAGACCTGGCATTGCAGTTTAAAGGATACGGATTAAAGACTGTGGTATATACCGATATTTCGAGAGACGGAATGCTGACAGGACCTGACTATAACTATACATCAAGACTGGTAAAAGAGACAGGACTTGATATCATAGCATCGGGTGGAGTGAGCTCTGAAGAAGATATAGACAGGATCTCCGAATACGGTGTGGAAGGCGTCATTACCGGAAAGGCTATATACGAGGGCAAGATAAATCTTGCAAGAGTGTTAGAAAAGTACAGCTCAATCCGGAGATGAAAAGAGGAAGGTGGCTACAAATCAAACGGTAGATGTGTACATAGTTTGGTAAATAAGAATATTGAGTGAAGAAATAATAGGAAAATGGAGTATGACATGAAAAAAATAATTACCTACATTAATTGTGAAAACGAAACGATGGAGAATGTCGTAAAGACCAGCCGGGAGTACGAGAACAACGGTGCGGATGAACTCTTTATATACAGTGCGGCTGAGTCTGAAGCAGAGATAGAGAGCCTGCTTGCTACGGTAAAAGAAGTAGTAAGACGTGTTGACATACCCGTCATGATAGGGACCAGGGCAAAAAGATTTGAGGATATCAAAAAAGCATTTTATACAGGTGCAAAAAATGTAGTGCTTAGATATAAAGATATCCAGGGAAACGACCTGATAAAGCAGGGAGCTGAAAGATTCGGAAAAGACAGTATAATAATAGCTGTCAATATGGATCCCGAAACCACGACGGATGAATTATCGGATAAAGAAATATTTGATTCGGAATATTACGGCGGAGTATTATTTAAGCATGTAGTAATCTCGGAGAAACTAAAGAAAACAATACAGGATATGAAGGTTCCGGTCATAATAAGAGACAGCCTGGTAAGGAATGATATAAATTCTCTGATAAGTATCGACGGGGTAGAGGGAGTAGCTACCAACTTCTATGCATCTAAAGCACTTCCTTCCGATACACCTTTTATAGACGGACCCAGCACTCAGGCCGGTAACGGGATCATGAAGGTAAAGAGGAACCTCAAAGAAGAAGGCATCGATGTAAATACATTTGACAGCAAGCTTAAGTTCAGCGACCTTAAGAAAAACAGCGACGGTATGGTTCCTGTAGTAGTACAGGATTACAGGAATAATGAAGTTCTGATGCTCGCTTACATGAATGAGGAGGCATTTAACAGAACTATAGAAACAGGACTTATGACCTATTTCTCCAGATCCAGACAGGAACTCTGGATAAAGGGAGAGACCTCAGGACATTATCAGTATGTGAAGGAACTTATAGCTGACTGTGATAATGACACACTTCTCGCAAAAATAGATCAGATAGGGGCAGCGTGCCATACAGGAAACCGTTCATGTTTCTTTAATGAGATGTTAAAGCATGAATACGAAGAGAAAAATGCATATGCGGTACTGAAGAACCTGTATGATGTGATAGTGGACAGAAAACTTCATCCAAAGGAAGGATCATATACGAATTATCTTTTTGATAAAGGAATCGACAAGATCTTAAAGAAATGCGGTGAGGAAGCTACCGAGATAGTTATAGCTGCCAAGAATCCGAATGCCGAGGAGCTGAAATATGAGATAGCCGATTTCCTGTATCATGTATCTGTGCTCATGGTTGAGTGCAATGTGGACTGGGAAGACATAGTGGAGGAACTTGCTAACCGCTGATAGGGAAGAAAGGAGGCTCTTTATGGAGAACGGACTTAAACCCTGCCCGTTTTGCGGGTCAAAAGACATCAGAGTGATCGACAGGATCAATGTATCGGACGGATATCACAATTTTTATCACATCAAATGTAAAGGATGCGGTGCATCTACGGATGAATGCAAATCCATGTTTGATGCGAATGTTGCATGGAACAGAAGAGTATGATATTAAAAGAACAAAAGCGGGAGGTGTGAAATCCTTCCGCTTTTGTTCTCTATCTATTTATTCGGCAAATGTGAAGTATAATCCGTATCTCTGTGTGTGCTGTCTGAATTCACATTAGTTTACATATAGCTTTTTTATATAGTTTATGATATAATGGTATATGAAGGCGAAGCAAGGTATATGAATGTGGAGTATGGTGTGTGAACACGAAGCATAGAATATGAATGCGGAGTTTGGTACGCAGAATAACTTGGGCGGAACGAATGAAGGGCTCAAATATAGGCTCGTATAGGAGAACATTTTATGAGAAGATTAGGTATTAAAGGTATTGTGGCATTACTGATACTGATCTGCGCGGCGTGCATATGCTGTGGCTGCAGTTCGAATGTTGATTTTCAGGATCCCCTTGTAGAACGATGTGTACGGGAAGCGTTGGGAAAGGGTGAGAAAGATCCTGTCACAAAAAAAGAATGTGCCGATCTAAAGGAATTGAAGATCGACTGTGATAAGGGTCAGACCCTCATATGGGATAATGTCAGACTCTCGTATCTGCGTGGAAACTATGTGGATCTGTCAGATATGAAGTACCTTACAGGGCTCACTTCTTTGGAAATCAATAATAATTCGGCGTATGATATGCTGGCAAATCTGGATGCAGTAACAAACTGTAAGAAGCTGAATAAGCTGTCTTTTAATGATAATTCATCTGAAACAAGTACGTTCTGGGACTGGAAGTATACCCTGAAAGACTATGAAAAAATCATTCAGCAGTTACCCGAGCTAAAAACCTTAAGCCTCGATATCACATATCCCGATGAACTTCTGGAATGGATCAGGGGAGAGAAAAAGGATCTGGTAATAGAAAGAAGAGAAGAATACAATTATAATCCCATAAGAGTTCTATATCCTGTGGACACCGAGGGCGTATATCCCTTGACATCCTATGAGCAAATACCGGAAGACATCGAAGACCTCGTACTTATTGAGATCGGATCAGCAGAAGTGGATTTTAATTTCTTCAAAAAATTCAAAAATTTAAGATCCCTTGTTCTGAGCGGAGTATTCAATATTTACAATGAAGCGACAAAAATGCTCCCGGATGAAGAACTGTTCGAGGTCAAAAACATTGAAGCCATAAAAGAAAACACGAATCTGTATTCGTTAACAATCAGCGGAGCAAGAGGCGATTTCAACGGTATCAGTGAACTGAACGGATTAAAGGAACTGGCTATAGTATCGAGCCGCGTGAATGACACTTCTTTTATATCAAAACTCGATAATCTGAGGGAACTGACATTTTATAGCAATGTTTCAAACGGATTTTCTGAGAATCTGAAGAAAAACATAAAGAAAAAGTCCCATTTGAAATTTATGAATGTAAATTCATTTGATTTTGAGGACACCGCATGGCTCTCGGACCTTCCGTCACTGGAAGCAATAAAATTCCCATTCTCCAGTCCGATGACGTTCTTTGGAGAGACTGGTTTTCCTACGAAGCTTCTGGAAGGCCTTAAAAATTGTAAGAATGTAAAGTATCTGGCTGCATATTTTATGATGGATGATAAAAACTTAGATATTTCTTCACTCATGAATATGGATCAGCTTCAGTATGTATATATCTGGAAAAATAATGAGGATGTCATAGGAGTTGAGAAATTAGCAGGTAAAAAGGGACTTAAGTCGCTGGTATTAAGCACTAAAGAAGTAGCTGAGATAAATAAATGGCTGCAGACCGGAGCAGAAAATGAAAGCCTGGGTAGACTTTTGCTCGGAGACTATGTAAAATACTATGGTTTTTACGATGCATACCGTGCACGGAGCGGAGAAGAATGGTTACGGTCACTGTTCACCCCGGCTAAGGAAGGATTCAGGAAATGCTACGATAATCATATCTTATGCGGCGGATATGACAGACTGATCTATCTTTACGGATCGTTGGAAGGTATCGAAGACTTTTTGAACGATACGTGATAAAAATATAATTTTGTATATGATCAGAAGTTGGCAGGATTGTATAGCACGATCATCGGTCAGAAATAAAATCATAGCCGTGATCAGTATATATTTACTTAAAAAAATATAGCATTTTTATATAAAATATGCTATAATGATATTGTGGAGTTGTAAATTATAATGATTTATGGAAGACTAACTATTAAAAGTCAAGAGAAAAAATGAGAAATCTATAAAAATCCAAAAAGATATTTGCACGAATTTACAAATATAAAAAAATGTACGACAAAAAGAGCATCTTTATTGGTGCTCGCAAAAGAGATGTTGA
>JAEEKN010000191.1 GCA_016282435.1 Lachnospiraceae bacterium
AGCCTTAGCACCTACGCTAGTAAAGCACGTTACAACCAGTGCCAGTGATAAAAGACATGCAAGCACGCCCTTCATAAGTTTAAAATGCTTCATAAATTTTTACCTATTATATGTTGTTTTATGATATATATCTTCAGTACAGAAAAAAATGAAAGAAGGGATATTATGAATGCATGTATGTCTAAAGAAATCTCTAAAACAAGTTTAAAAAGGGAAGAACTCTTATCGGAGTTAAAAAGCATTATTGCAGAATTGGAAATGTCTTGTGAACCAGATATTCAGAGGATGGATGATGGAAATCCGGAATATAGACGTTTTTCCGGAAAGACCTATGCTGAACAGGTTGACGATTACCTTGAGGAAAAGAAGTCTTTATTATCCACGGGAACAATAACAAACTACAGAAGAATATTAAAGAGAGCTGGTATAATATTTGACGATTATTTTATACAGGATATTGGATGTACAGAGCTGAAAGAGTATTTTAGAAAACTTAGTACTGCAGGAAAGAATAGTTATACCGGAAAAAAACTGAAGGTGGGTACAATTAGGCAAAGCTATATAGCTCTTCATGCCTTTTTTACAAATGCTTTTGATAACGGAGTGATTCCTGATAATCCGATGAAAAGAATAAAAAGACCACATGCCGGGAAAGATGAAGAGATGAAAGAAATAATATCGTATGACGAAAAAGAAGTACGGAGTATACTTGCGTGCTTAAACAAGGAGCCAATAAAGTGGAAGGCTTTGATGATGGTGGCACTAGACAGCGGATGTCGGTGCGGGGAACTTATGGGTCTTAGATGGACGGATATAGATTTCACTACCGGAAGAATGGTTATTGTCAGAAATATTCAGTATAACACAAAGAAGGGGTTATTTGTCTGTACTCCGAAAAACGGTAAGGGGAGAGAAGTGTATTTGAATGAACCGGTTGTACAGATATTTAAAGAGTGGAAAAATGAACAGGATAAAAATATGCTGATAAAAAGAATAAATACTGATGGATATTGTTTTACTGCCAGAAAGGGGACTCCTATGATGCCGGGGTGTTTTAATTCATATCTGAGGCACTTTGGGAAAAAATATGGTTTCAATGGAATACATCCGCATGCTCTGCGACATACCATGGCATCGATAAGCATCGCAAACGGAGCGGATATTGTAAGTGTATCAAAGAAGTTGGGACATTCAAAGGTTTCGATAACACTTGATATATACAGTCATGCAAATACAGAAGCTCAAAGGCGTGCAAATGCTGTATTTGCTAATGCAGTGTATGTGTAGGTGAGCCGAGATAACTTTCTGATGGAGTAAAGTCCCTGATCCGCCAGGTAACAAATTTCGATGAAAACGACATCGCGATGCTATTTCATTGGAAAAGGCAAAAAAGAATAGCCGCCCCGGTCTCGCAAACTAGGCGGCTATTCTTTATAGTCATTTAGGAAGCCTACCGTTTAATCGGTGCCATCCTCATATTTTATCTTAACATGAATCAGAGAAATCGTCAAGGGAAAAATACACAATGCGTAAATTCTTCTTGCCTTTTTTGGAAATGTATGCCATAATATAGATGGATGTCATCCTTAGGCACGTATGTGTGGTGGACGGTAGGCCTTCCGAATTATGTTCGGAGGTCGTATATTTGATTGTAATATCACTCCGAACCGTAACTGTTGTACTGGATATAGGTGAAAGCCTTTTCCTAGTCTTCACCGGAGAGGAGGTTTCGATGATCAGTTTATCTGAATTAATTGGTGTGAGCAGTATTCTGCTCGCATCATTTGGACTGGGCTATAAGCTTGGTCGAGATAAAAATCATAATGATAAAACAAAAGAATAGCCGCCCCGGTCTGGAAAACTAGGCGGCTATTCTTTATAGTCATTTAGGGAAGCCTACCGTTTAGCCGGTGACATCCTTTTTTTATTGTCTATATGTTAACACTAAAACGTTGGTTTGTCAAACAGTTTTTGGTTGACACTTGTATTTTATTTCTCACTGTGTTATACTAAAGTGTATTGAAAATCTATATTTTCCAGATACACGATATAACAAAACAAAAGATGCGGAGCATCGTTTTGTTACCGAGGAAACGCTGAAGGCGTTTTCGAGGTGACTTGTACTTGCTAAATATTTGGAGGCATGAAAAGTGGAAGCTAATACACAGAAAAAAAGTTTCATAAATGAGATAGGCTCCATATCGGATGGGGTGGTGAGCCTCGGAGCGACGCTGGCTATGGGAGTGCTACTTTTTGCTCCTGCGCTCATGGCAGTCATGGCGATGTTCAAACGCAGCATAGACTTTACTATGAACATCTATCTGTCCATGATAAAACACCTGGTATTCCCTGTGGCGTGTGCTATAGTACTTGTGATATATCTGATAGTTATCATTAGATATCAGTCGGCAGGTGTACCGATAAAGAAGATAATAAAGAAAAACCCGATATTTGCTATCTTCTTTGTGACATCCGTACTGATACTGGCCAGCCAGTTCTATAACGGAGCCG
>JAEEKN010000192.1 GCA_016282435.1 Lachnospiraceae bacterium
CTCCTCCAGTTCGTCCCATTTGATCACTTGTCTGCCTTTAAATGCCAGACCGTTCCAGATATCAGCAAAACGCTTGGTATCTCGGAAAAATTTCATCTGAGTAATATCCTGTTTACCCATGTGCCTCCTTTTCTGCGTGAATACAGAAACATAGACATGAGTATGATACTACCGATATCCCCTGTCCCTGCTTCAACACTCTTTAGTTTTTAAGCAGGGAATAAATACAGATTATCCGGGTCAAACTGATGCAGAAACGGTAATTCTCTCAACAAATGAATCAATAAGCAAAATCAAATCTCAATAACCAATAATCAAATAGAATAATATCAAATACACTAAATCAGAATATACCGAGGTTTCCGCACCATACGGAATAAATGCAGCATGCTGCAAAAAGTTTATTAACTGCTTATAAGGTTATATTATCATGTGACAGATAAAAACGCAAGATAATTTTTGTGACTAAGTGTTAAAAACCAGAAAGGAACAGTGTAAAAATGAATACCTAAAACAGTTGCTATGGAAAAGCTTGTAAAAGAGCTATTAGGTGACAGGCTATTGGAACTCCTGACAGATACTCTCCCCAGGCTATGGATACCTTAAAATACGAAAAGGAAGTATTCGGCAGATAACCTCAGGAAAAAAGTCTCGCAATCCCCTGCAAAAAAGGTTGCGAGACTTTTATTTTCGTTATTTACAGCTTTTTCTTTGATACAGACTTTTTACTGAGAGTATAGATTACCGGTGCTGAATCCATCGTTGTATACCAGATGACCTTTTTATTGGCATAGATGGGTTTACAATCCGAAAGATATCCTTCCGCGGTCTTGACCTTGGAGATCTCGCCTTTTGCGTTATACTTCACATAGCCGATCTTACCGCTCACTTTACCGTTTTCTATGATATCCCAAATGATATATCCGCCCGATTTGCCTGTAGAAACGATCTGAGGCGTGCCCGCACTCTTTTTTCCTTTCTCACTGTATGAAGTGATCTTAACTGCCTTTGTCGCTTTTTCAGAAAAATCCGATTTGGGAGTATATGTCAGATATACATTTTTAACGGCGTCAAAATCAGCATTTCCGCCCTTGCCGTCCGTCACATACGAAGTCACGTATCCGCTCTTTGTTTCCTCAAGTCCGCCCACGGATGTACCGGTCCTGTTATATCCGAACTCCTGGTCTCCGGTGTACTCAGGAATATCGTAGACACTGATCATTTTGCCGGATTCCGAATAAAAACTCTTCTCTCCTGCCTTTATCCCGTTTTTGAACAGCCCGAGATATCTGGGATTTGCATCTCCGTGATCAAGCGTCAGGATGTTTTTATCACTGTCAATGATGATATACTGGTTGAAGGAATGGCTGACCCCGCCGGCTGAACGGGCACCGAACTTGCAATAGAAGTCCAGAACCTTCATCTTCTTCTGATCGATCTCTATGGTAAAATTACCCTGATGCGTATATCCGTCTTTTGCGCGATATCTGGTCCCGCAGGCGTGAATATACAGATATCCGTTAGCTTCCGTGCAGCGAAGCGAACCTGCCTGGAAGGGCATATGGGTATTGGAACCCTTGATAGTTACGGTATCCAGTTTTTCCCAGTCTTTAGAATACTTGTCAATATAGAATACTGTTTTTGAGTCGCTGTCATTTTCATTCTCACTGCCTGTGATCATGAAATTATAGTCTTTTCCGCTGAAGAAGCCTCCCCATATCCTGCTTAAGTCTGTTTCAATCGTAAAAGCCTCTACGAGCTTAAAATCTTTGGTATATTTTTCTATGACGGTCGCTCCGCTTTTCTCAACACGCCAGTAATTTGTACCATCCCAGTAAAGATACGAAGTAACATTCTGGGCACAGTACATCTTATATCTTTCCATAACAGCATCGCTGTAGATGTGCTTCGATACATTGTTGCTTTCAAGGATCTCTGTGCGCTCCACAGCCGGTATGGTCAGGTCCTTTAATTTTTCACAGCCCGAAAAAGCGTCATCATCCATCACCTGAACAGTGTCTATCATGCTGATGCTCTTCAGGTTCTTGCAGCCTTCAAATGCTCTGGTCTTTATGACTTTGAGTTCACGAAATCCTGTCAGGGAAGTGAGGCTCTCACAGTTACGAAATGCATAATCGCAAATGGTGGTCACAGCTCCGAGTCCTTCCACAGTACTAAGCGCAGTACATTTATTAAAAGCATCTTCTCCTATGATCTTCACATTTTTCATGCCTTTTACGGTCTTTAAGTCCGGACATCCGTAAAAAGCTCCTTCTTCCAGTTCCTCCACGGTATCCGGGATCATGACCGAAACAAGCTTTTTATGATTGCATACAGCCCACTCACCTATCTTTTTTACTTTGACACCGTCGAATTCCTCCGGGATAATGATGCTTTCCTTGGAATCGGGCCACCAGGTAAGTGTCTGCGTTACCGGATTAAATCCTATCCATTCGTTGTCTATCTTATAATACTTTACATTCGGATCATCGTCTGCAAAAACTCCGCGTCCGGGAAGGATCGCCAAAACCACGACCATGGCCAGAACAAAAGCTGCTATTTTTTTTGTGATTTTTTTCGAAATACTCATATTTATCTTCTCCTCACCAGTCCTTAGCATCATTCAGTTTTTTATCCTTGGGTATCTCACGGCGGCGTCCGTAAAGATAAGCATATTCATTTTCGCCTTCTTCAACATACACTATCATATCTGCGCGATGGTCCCTGTAGGCAGGCATATCCCCGAGACTCATGTCAAAACAGTCCAGCTTGCTGTTTACCCAGTCGGAATCGGTGTTATCTATAAATCTCCATTTTCCGTCAAAATACGCGATATTGAACTCGTGATTTATCTGCTGGTCCTCCCTTAGATCCTGATATATGGTCACGCAGGGGATCCCCGCAGTCTGGAAAAGGATCTGGGTCAGACGCGAATACCCGAAGCAGCTCGTTTTGCCGGATTTTCCTGACTTATCCGCATCCATTATCCTCTGATACACATCCCACGGGTTGTACGAGAGTCCTGTTCCCGTTTCGTATTCTATATGATCCACAACCCAGATACATATAGCTTCTGCCTTTTCCCTGTCTGTTTTACAGCCCTTTGTGATGGTCTTTACAAGCTTTTCTATCTCTTTTTCTTTTTCAGTGTCTCCCTGAAGCCACCAGAGCTCATTCTGCTCCTCGAAAACTTCAGGATCCTCCAGATAATGGATGGCTCTTCTCAGGGACCCTACCACTTCTCCCCATTCGCAGTCCGGACAGTTTACTATTCTTTCAAGAGACGGACAGCTTGAGAATGAAGAGTTCTCTACCAGGGCCTTGCTCTTTTTGGCAAATCCTACGCCTATAAGAGAAGTACAGTTTGAAAACGCTCTTTTTCCGATCTTTGTAACTTTGGAAGGGATATCTATATACAAAAGCTCCGAACACCCGTAAAAAGCCTCGTCTCCTATAGTTTTCAGCTTCCCCGGAAGGGTGACTTTTTTTAGCTTCGAACAGTTCTTAAAAGCTGCCTTCTCTATGCCTTTTACCGTAACTTTAGATATCTTCTTCGGTATTTTCGCCTCTGTGATGTTTTTGTCTGCACCGGTAACCGAACCGGTACTCTTATCAAAATAGATCTTTCCTCCTTTTACGGCATAAGTTACCTGTGACGCTGCAGAAGTCTCTTTCGTCGATAACGTCGAAACCATATGCATCACAGTCAGAAATACTGCCAGTACAGAAACGATCTTCAGAAATGCTCTTTTTTTTCTATATCCCATTTTTTCCTCCTATAGCTTCCTTATCTTCCTTGTCAATGTCACCTCGAGAACACTTTCAGCGTTTCCTCGTTATATATCTGGCTACAGATTAAGTATAACTCACTCAGCGCGCTTTTTCAATATAACAATATAAAAAGATAAGTTCTTCACCGGTCCTGTTCAGCGTTTGCTCTTATCATAGGGAATACCTTCAGCATTCGGTGCGCGTGACTGTATCTGCATAAAATCAGGAGCAGGAAAACCAGTCCTTATCATAAATGAAATTAAACGGAAATCATTATATCAGATATTATAAATTTACCAACTTTCATTTTGGTAAAAAAAGAGGCTCTCTTATTGTGAGAGCCATTTCATTTTATATATTACTAACTTAATATTGCCTTAGCTTTTTTCTCTGCCTCTTCTCTGCTCAAAGAGGGATCTAATTTCATATAGTTTCTTGTAACTCTTTCAAAAGTATCAGTTTTTTCTTGCATAATTCCTTGAGATATCCCCTGAGATATGCCCTTAGCCAACGACTCAGCTATTATTTTATCCGTTTCAAGTTTTAACACTCTTCCGCCCATAATATCACCTAACCCTTTCTTCAAAGATTTTCTGTTTCTGGTAATATAATTACTGATCCTGCTAATCAGTTCTATCAGTTTTCTACGATAACCATCTTGATCGTAAGGTAAAGCATTTTCTATGCAACCAATGATATTATGATAAATGTGCCAACAAATCTTAACCAAAGCATACGTGATAATCCTTTTGTCTTCAAGGTGTCTCTCGTTACGAAGCTGTTCAAATTTGTCTTTCTCAGTATAAGAAGTACCAAATGCCTCATTGATCAATGGGATCAAAAGTTTTGGCATCTTCTCGCACATCGTCCTAAACACATCATCAAATATGTGAACCGTTCTGGCACCTTTCTTCTTAGGAATGCCCATTTCCTGTTTTTCTTTTTTGATTTGCATTTTTCTCCTTCCTTGCTGAAGGGAAGGAATATAAGTATATGGTTTAATTGTATTATAACCTAAACAATTGGTTTGTCAACTGCAAAGATTTGAAAATTTATATAATCCATATACTGTTAGCATTCCTACCATTTACTTTTACAAGGAGTGCATCACCTTGCCCTATATAGAGCATTATAGTTTCAATATTGGAGTTTTCAACCTTAAATCTTTTTAAAATGTATTCGCCATCTTC
>JAEEKN010000193.1 GCA_016282435.1 Lachnospiraceae bacterium
CCGTTTCTACTGTCTTCCTCAGTAGTGGCATCGACATATGATATGTGCGCCAGGGCTTTCGAAGCCGGCTGGGGTGGCATATGTTTTAAGACTGTATGCTCATTCGATATCCATGAAGCCTCCCCCAGATTCTCGGCAATAAAGGGCGACAACGGAAGCATCGTAGGATTTAAGAACATCGAACAGCTCTCCGATCACACCGTGGCTGAAAACATGGAAATTTTCAGACGCCTGAAAGAAAACTATCCGAACAAATTCATTCTGGCTTCAATAATGGGTCAGAACGAAGAAGAATGGGAAGAGCTGGCACATCTCTGTGAAGAAGCAAAAGCCGATGCCATAGAGCTGAACTTTTCATGCCCGAATATGCAGGAGGACGGGCTTGGAAGTGATATAGGACAAATACCCGAACTTGTGGAGCGATTTACAAGAGCTGCCAAAAGGGGAACCAAAATCCCTGTGCTTGCCAAACTCACTCCGAATGTAGCGAACATGAGCCCTGCTGCTGAAGCCGCCCTCCGAGGAGGCGCTGACGGCCTGGCAGCCATAAACACCATAAAAAGTATCACCGGCGTAAATCCTCTGACCTTTGTCTCTGCGCCTGCCGTTAAAGGTCAGTCCGCTGTAGGCGGATACAGCGGAAATGCCGTAAAGCCTATCGCATTAAGATTCATCTCCGAAATGGGAAGGAATGAAAAGCTAAAAGGCATGCATATCACCGGAATGGGTGGTATAGAGACCTGGAGAGACGCCCTGGAGTTCATCCTCATGGGTTCCGGTTCTGTTCAGGTCACAACTGCCGTAATGCAATACGGGTACAGGATTATAGACGACCTGAAGTCCGGGCTGAACTACTATCTGACTCAGATGGGGATCCGTTCCGTAAAAGATATCATCGGTGCCGGGCTTGATTCCGTAAGTGACACGACGGATGTTCTGGAAAGAGATACCGTACTTTTCCCGAAATTCAATCCCGACAAGTGCATCGGTTGCGGAAGATGTGTCATCTCCTGCAGTGACGGAGGACACCAGGCTATAAAATTCACAGACCGCAAACCCAAACTTGACGGAAGCAAATGCGTTGGATGCCACCTCTGTCTTCTGGTATGTCCCGAAGGCGCTATATCATCAAGTAAGAAACGAATATCCCGTTAAGTGTTATTTACCCCTTCCGATATGCGGATGGAGTAACCCCCATGATTTTTGTAAACATGCGATTGAAATAACTGATATTGTTAAACCCTACAAGGGAAGCAATCTCAGTTATTTTTTTATGTGTGGAACTTAACATTTCACAGGCCTTGGCGATGCGTATCCGGTTAAAATATTCAAAAGGTGCAGACCCGGTATATGCATGGAAGCTATGGCAGTAGTAGCTTTCACTGTATCCCGAAAGTTCTGCAAGCTGTTCCAGTGACAGAGTGTCCGGATAATGCTTCTGCATGTAATCAATGCTTTTGGAAAGATTCCGGCAAAGATCGGTATCTCCTGAAGCTTCGATGAGCCCTGAAAGATAGATATTGTATAACTCCTGCCAGCAGACAAAAAGAAGTCCCTGAATAGTCAGTTCGCAGGTAGCCGGATCGGTGTTTCGAAGATTCAGTATATCTCTGATCCCTGACAGTAATTTACGGTTTTCTTCCTTTCCCGGCAAAATGGTGTAGATACATTTCTGACGATGGCATGCCAGGGCATCAAAATATGTTCTTCCTCCTGATATACATCGTTCCATGGGTTCAGTAGAAAAAACTATAGCCGAATAAATAATCTCTGTAACACAATCCTCAGGGCGGATCGCATTATGGAGCATTCCGTGAGGGATAAATATCCCGTCACCTTTTTGAAGTCTGAAACAGGTAGACTCCACATAAAAGTCGAGCCATCCTTCCTCTAAAAGAAAGAATTCAGCTTCGGGATGGCAGTGCAGATACAAAGCATTGTTCTGCTCCGGTTCTATAACGGTCCGGTGTAATGAGAAGGGGCTGGACCCTGTTTTATGGATTATCTTTTCTGTATGCATCTTCATTTATTATGCTTTAGCTCCGTGTAGTAATTATGAGTAATTTTGACAACCAACATTTTGTTTACTAATATACTATAAAAAGCAAAATAGTGCAAGCTTTTCACATTAAAATTCAAGTATTAATCTCCATATGTTAATATACTGTATACATAGCCGGTTATCGCAGTTGCCGGTAAATACGTTTTTTAATGAACCTAAAAATATTGAAAGGAGTATTTTTTATGAGCATAACTATCGAGAAAAATCGTATCATATTTGAAAGACGTGATGAATTGACGGTGTTTGAACCTTACGGTCCAAACTGTATCCGTTGCAGATCGACAAAAAACAGCAGATTATCCGATGAAAACTGGACTCTGCTTCCGGCAAAAGAAGGTGCTAAGATTCTGATAGAGGGAGATTCAAAGAAGGCGACACTTAAAAACGGGCATATGTCGGTAACCGTCGATGCGGGGACTCCGTGGTACGGCGGGATTATCACATTTTTCCGTGATGATGTTGCTATACTTCGTACAAAATACGAAGGAGATTATACATGTCGGAATATACATACCGAAGGTGACCACTATCAGGTTAAAGTCATATTTGAATCAAATCCCGGTGAGCATATTTACGGGCTTGGCCAGGAACAGGAGGACTTTTTTGACAGACAGGGAAGTTCCTGTAATCTGATGCATTACAATACAAAGTCTGCAGTTCCCGTATTTTACTCTTCACTGGGATACGGCTTTTTCTGGAATAATCCCGCTCCCGGAAGGTGTGAAACCACCAAGAACCACATCATGTGGGTAGCTGACAGTGCTTATCAGGCAGATTATCTGGTATATGCCGGTGAAACTCCTGCCGAAGTCATGAAAATATACTGCGATCTCACCGGTTATGCTCCGAAATTCCCGGAATGGGCAGCAGGATTCTGGCAGAGCAGACTCCGCTATGAATGTCAGGATGACGTTCTGGAAGTAGCCCGGGAATATAAAAAGAGGGGTGTCCCTTTAGCAGCGATAGTCATAGATTATTTCCACTGGACCGAGCAGGGTGAATGGAAGTTTGACCCTAAGTACTGGCCCGATCCCGAAGAAATGTGCAGGGAGCTAAAAGAGATGGGTGTTCAACCGATAGTATCCATCTGGCCTACTATCAATCCTGCCAGCGAAAACTATAGGGAGATGAATGATGGCAATATGCTGGTTCGTACAGAGAGCGGTCAGTACGGAACTTTTGATTTTTACGGTCAGCAGACATTTATCGATGTTACACATCCCAAAACCCGTCCTTTTGTCTGGGACAAGGTGAAAAAGAATTATTATGATAAAGGAATACACAACTTCTGGCTTGACGAAGCAGAACCGGAAGTACATCCCCAACAGTATTCCAACTTGAAGTTTTACGCAGGAAACGGTGCACAGACAGCTATGCTCTATCCATATTACTACAGCAAACTGTTTTATGACGGGTTAAAGGAAGCCGGAGAAGATGAGATCATAGTACTTACCAGAGCCGCTTATCCGGGTTCTCAAAAATTCGGCTCTTTGGTGTGGAACGGAGATATCGCTTCGACATTTCTGAATCTCAGAATGAGCGTAAAAACCGGACTATCCATGGCTATGTGCGGAATACCGTGGTGGAACAGTGATATCGGCGGCTTCCATTCGGGAGATACACGCAGTGATTATTTCAGGGAACTCATAGTCCGCTGGACCCAGTTCGGGGTATTTTGTCCCGTCATGCGACTTCATGGTGCCAGGATCCGTACTCCTGAACAGACCGACCGTTTCCCCGGAATAAAAGAAAGAACCGGCGGAGAAAATGAAATCTGGAGTTTTGGGGATAAAAACTACGAAATTTTGGCTGACCTGGTAAAACTTCGTGAGCGGTTAAAGCCCTACATTTGCAAACATATGGATATCGCGTCAAAAGAAGGAAAACCTATAATGCGTCCTATGTTCTTCGATTATTATAACGATCCCGTGTGCTACGAGCTCGAGGATCAGTATATGTTCGGCGGGGATATCCTGTTTGCTCCTATCACCGAGCAGGGATGTACTTCGCGCAAGGTATACCTTCCCGAAGGAAGATGGCAGGACGTTAACAGCAAGGAAATAATATCAGGCGGAA
>JAEEKN010000194.1 GCA_016282435.1 Lachnospiraceae bacterium
CATAGATAGTTTTTTGGGGAGGGGTGATTCTTTGTCAAAACAATCTGTTTCGATGGTATACCGGCTTCTTGAATTCATTAAACAAAATACTGATAAGGATCATCCTGCGACTCAGGCCAAATTGCGGGAAACTGCGGGAGAAAAACGGTCTGCTTTATACATGGGTGACAAAGGCACATTTTCCAGACGATTACGAGAATTGGGAGATGTATATAATAGGGATGAAGATGGCCAAGTATATCCTAAAGAAAATTGGAAGATCGTTTATCCGGGTTATGAAAAAACAGAGGAATCTGGTTCAAAGAATGGAAAGATATACTATGCCCATGAGGTAAGCGATTATGAAATGGATCTTATATTAAGCTTTGTCAGAGAAACGCCGGGGTTGAATTCAGAGGAGAAAAAGTCGCTTGAAAAACGTTTAGTCAGCACCCTTTGCAGCAAATACTATAAATTTTCTGAAGACAGAGACGGTGCTCTTATACGTAGACTTGATAATGAAAGTGGTATCGAGTCTCCTGATATAGAACAGGAGGAACTCTTAGATAAGCTTAGAATTATAAGAGAACATATTCTAAGTAAACATATGCTGGAACTAACTGTTTTGGAAGACGATAACGTAGGCGATAAAGTCAGGAGTATACGTATCAGTCCTTACAGGCTTATATATAGTGAAAAGAAGTTCTGGATGATAGGAAATATACATGAGAGACCAAGGGAGAATTCCCGAGGTAAAAGTTATACAGATGTTCTTACATCAGTCAGTGTTGAAAAAATAAAGTCAATCGGAACCGCACATACACCATACGAGACGGAGATATACAGCTTTATGAATCCTGCTCTCGGGCCCAATCATCATTCCAAAAGAATATCTCACGCAAGACGTGAAACAAAAGTGAGAAATAATTATATAATAATGTGCAAATTAAAAGAGTTGGACGAAATGACTAATCTGCAATTAGAACACATGAAAGATATTAAATAGAAAAACAGTTTCTCGAGATCACAAGGGCGCATATATGCACCCTTGTGATTTTTTTGTATTTATTTTTGAGTGTTTTTTAGATGGGAGGTGGTTTTGTATGAGCTTTGTTGTTTTCCTTGATGTAGATGGAGTTCTAAATACCAGAGCGACATGTGAGAGAGCACCTTCAGAAATATATACGGGAATTGATGAGCTGAGAGTGCGGATTCTAGCAGGTGCCATGCATGAATGCAAGGCAAGCGGCGTGGTGTTGACTACAACCTGGAAAAATCTAAGACCGGATCATGAAGATTATATTTATCTTAAAGAAGGGCTTTCAAAATACGGGATTGAAATCTTGGGAAAAACGAAAGAGAGTAGGCAATTTCAAAGGGGCGAAGGGGTCTTAGACTATCTAAAGAATAATCCGGAGATAGACGAATTTGTAATCTTAGATGATCAGCATTTTGACTTTGATGATGATCCCAAACTTTGGGAGAATTATCTGGATACTCAGGGGAAAGGGATTGAGCATGTTGTTACGGCATCCCAGACTCCGACTATAACAGCAATTGATTTTTGTGATGTTATAAAAAAACATTCATTATATTAATTCCGTTTTACCTTTCTATTTTGAGAGAAAATGCTTGTAATTATGCACAAAAAGGTATTGGCTTGAGACGCAGAGTTTTGTGATATTGGAAGGGCGCGCATATGCGCCATCGCGGCTTTTTCGTATTATTTTTGAAACAAAAATATTAAGGAGGTGTGTTAAATGGATTTAAAACAGTTTGTAGAAATGTGTAACAAATGTGATTACAAAGTAGAAGAAAACCCTGATCCTAGAGATTCGGCATATGAACTTGCCAAAGATTTTGAAGCTTTTATTAGTTGGGAGGAAAAGTCAAACAAAATAATCACAGATTTTTCAAAAGATGATTACGAAGAATTGTTATCTAAGATGGATTTGGAACCGGATAATGATAGAAAAGAAAACCTTGGCTTTTATAAATGTTTACGAAAAAGGGAGATAAAAAGAGATCAATTTAAGGATGGTTATGAGTTTTTATGGGATAAAGAGATAAAAGCAAAAGTAAATGTATGGGCCCCGTTCAACGATGGGATATTAAGCCAGAAATGGCATGTTTTGGTAAGTCTTTTGGCTTTTTTAGACACAGCTGCAAATGATAATTATTTCCTTTCTTCAGGAGGAAACAAAAAGTGGTCATATTGTAAGCAGGTGATAGATATTACAGTTGCCTATGATGATTGCAGACCAAACAAAAATCAAAACGGAAAGGAGATTCCATGCACATGGATAGATTATTCCAGGGATGAATTTAGGCATAGAAGACGGTTTCCAAGTATACCAATGAACCAATGGCTACAGAAAGCCATTCAAGGAGTGTAGTAATTATCATTTTTATATTTCAATTAATAAATGAAAAACAAAGGAGGATATATGAGTGTCGTTGTGAAGCAAACAGAGTATCATAATCTGCCTGCGGATTTCTGGGACGATGTAATTTATTATGAGTATTTTATTTCGCATTCCGGATTTGTTGATACAGAACCTCATATTACGATGTGGACAAAAGAAGGAAAAGTATATTACATAAATGAGTCTGAACTTAGGGATGGCCGTTTTGATAGAGTGATACCATTTTTTGAGACAATGACGGTTAAAAAGAAAATCGAAGATGGTGATTTTTATTACTTTGATTGGAAAAAGGTGCCGTCGGGATGGAAGTACTTTTATTACAATTCGAACCATTGCTTTATACCGAATGAAATATATGAGCAGTTTGTTAAAATATTAGAGATAGCGGAAAAGGAATCAAAAGAAGTAAAGAATAAGGGGCTCGAAGAACGTATAGTGGAAAGGATGCTATGGAAGGAAATACTGAAAAGCCTGTATAAATCGAATCTAAATATTGATATTGATGAATCGTTAATGACATATATTCGCTTCGATGAAATGATTCACGTATACTATAAACTATACGAAGGTAAGGATATAACACTTGACCAATTGACAAAGGAGAATATTGAAAGATTAAAGTGTGCATCTGCGTGGGACATTGAGTATACAACACCGATAGAAGGACTATATAGTCTAGTGAAGATTGTTTTCTGGTTTGAAGACGATCTACCGCAAATTATGCGGTATGAGTTTCAAAGAGAATGGTCAGATTATATGGATGAGAATGAATTTATGAATAGATTTATGGAAGCCTTTGACTGTTGCCTTGGGAATAAAGATAATGGATATAGTTTTGACAACGCAATCCCGGGGTTTACGCCGTTTCGCATCAAAGATGATCCCTTGAAAATATACTGGATAAGAGATGATATATATCAATCGCATTATGATACGGTTATAGAACCGATTATGAATTATTCGGGAAACACGAGATTCTTAAGTTCTCCGCTATGTCCGTGCAGCGAAAATAAGAAGGGTTATATATCATAAATGAAAAGGACAGATATATTAATAGAACGAAAAAAAGAAATTGATAGAATTTTAATTGAAACAGAAAATAAAATTCTATCAGGTGAAATAAAAACACATTCTTTAAAGGAATTTAAACAAAAAATGGAACAAAAAAGAAAGGAATTGCAAAGGAGTCAGGAGGCAAGCGATGAGTGATCATAATGAAGTAAAAGCCATATCGGACAATTTTCAAACTGTGAGCTTGACAGGATTTACATTTATAGCGGATAGGTTGCCGAATGATTGCGAGGTGTGTCTGATTGTAGAAACAGGCGGACATTTAAGCGCAGCATGTTGGGATACCGGGACAAAGTGGACCCAGGATGGTGAACCGGGTGTTTTCCATCAGAGTCGTGGCGGAGTATTATATGCG
>JAEEKN010000195.1 GCA_016282435.1 Lachnospiraceae bacterium
AGAGTTCCCATGAAGTCGGCGGAAGACCTGTTTAAGGCAGCCGGGCGGGAATTGATATTGTGATACGCAGCACGTAAAAATGAGTGTTTATTTCCTGCTGGAAATATAATTTGAGGAAACTTATGCGGTAAAATCGCATCAAAAGAGGAGCATTATGACAAAATTTCGAAGATTTGCGGCTATTTTTTTGGCGATGGTATGTATAATGGTTACGGCAGCATGCGAAAAAGAGGATGACAAGCCGGATACCGGTGATATAACAGGTCCCGAAGCTACTTCGCAGGTGGCGAAGGACCCGGAGGATTTATCTGATAATCCTTTGAAAGTGGTATTTTTTGAGATAGGAAAAGCGGATGCCTTCCTAATATATAACAAGGGAGCAACAATCCTTATAGATACCGGTGAGAGTGAGAATGCGGAGGAGATACTGGAGTACATGGAGAAGAAGGAGATTTCTTCTCTTGACTATCTCTTTATCACCCATTTTGACAAGGATCATGTGGGCGGCGCTTCGAGGATCATGGAGGGTACCGAAGTAAAGCAGGTTTATACCAGCAACTATCCAAAATCTTCCGGAGAATATGATAATTTTAAAAAGGTGATAAATAAGAAGGATATCCCGGCAGCTGTACTGAGGGAGAATACCACATTATCGATAAACGGGATAGATATAGAAGTAAACACTCCTATTCAGGATGTGTACGATGAGGATCCCAGCAACAATTCTTCTCTGATCATCAGGGTAGCATATGGTGAAAAGTCTTTCCTGTTTATGGGAGATGCCATGGGTGAGAGGATTAGGGAATACCTTGCGACCGATATAAAGGAATGCAGCGTGATAAAAATGCCTTATCACGGGAACTACCTTCCGGGACTTGACGAACTGCTAAAGAAGGCGCGTCCAAAGTATGCCGTTATCACTTCTTCCAAAGAAATGAAAGAGGCAGAGGAGACAAATCAGACTCTTAAAGATCATAACGTTCAGATATATAAGACCAGAAAAGGCCGTGTTATCATAGAGACGGACGGAAGGGATATATCTGTAACTCAGAAGTGACGGAGAAAAAAGTTTAATGCGGGTTTCTAAATCTTATGAAATGAATATGTGTGAAGGTGCAATCCTTCCGAAGATGCTGAAGTTTGCAGTTCCACTGATGCTATCAAGCATACTTCAGCTTCTGTTCAATGCTGCGGATGTCGTGGTGGTCGGCAAATTTGCCGGGGATGATGCTTTGGCGGCTGTGGGATGTACCGGATCGCTCATAAATCTACTGACAAATCTGTTTATGGGACTGAGTGTCGGAGCAAACGTTATGGTTGCAAGACACTATGGAGCCAAACAGGAGGACGAGCTGAAAAAAAGCGTGCATACGTCCATGCTGCTGTCAGTACTCGGCGGTATAATACTGACTATAGTCGGGGTTCTTTTTACTGAAGGAATCCTGGGACTTATGGAGACTCCTGAGGAAGTTCTTCCTCTTGCAGCACTTTACCTGAGAATTTATTTCTTCGGGATGATCCCGAACATGGTATACAATTTCGGAAGTGCGGTATTGCGAGCTATAGGCGATACCCGACGCCCCATGTATTACCTGACATTTGCTGGTGTGGTGAATGTTATACTGAACCTGATATTTGTCATAGCTTTTGGGATGGGAGTAGCCGGAGTAGCTATAGCTACAGTCATTTCACAGACCATCTCGGCAGCGCTGGTAGTCATATGTATGATGAGGGAAAAAGGAGCCATCCGGCTCGTCTTAAAAGACCTTGGGATTGATAAAAAAGAACTTCTGGCAATACTAAGGATAGGCCTTCCGGCAGGTATGCAGGGATGTATTTTCTCCTTGTCCAATGTACTGATCCAGAAGTCGATAAATGGATTTGGCAAGGTCACGGTGTCGGGCAGCTCGGCGGCATCAAACCTAGAGGGATTCGTATATGTATCCATGAATTCCTTCCACCAGGCGACACTTTCATTTATGAGCCAAAACTACGGTGCCGGAAGATACGATAGATTAAAGAAGATAGTGTTCGGCGGTCTGTTCTGCGTGACTATAGTGGGGTTGACGCTGGGGAATTTTGAGTATTTCTTCGGAAGACCGCTTCTAAGTATCTACTCATCGAGTGAAAACGTAATAGATGCGGGAGTCATCAGATTATCCATCATATGTACTTCGTATTTCCTGTGCGGTGTGATGGACGTAATGGTTGGCGCCCTGAGGGGACTCGGGTATTCGTTTGTACCCATGCTGGTGTCGTTGTGCGGAGTATGCGGTATCAGGCTTGCATGGCTTTTCACCGTATTTGAAAGTCCGAAGTATCACGTGATAGAGACGGTATACATATCGTATCCCATATCGTGGTTTATCACTTTTTCCATACATTTTATAAGCTATATCGTGATAAAGAGAAAACTGGACAGGCGTATAAAAGGGCTGCCACAGATCACTCAGGTATCACCCTAAAACCGCATCAAAAGAGGAGAACAGATGTCAGAACCGGAAAAAAATAAACTCATAGTTATCCTGGGCACGAATGCTTCGGGCAAAAGCGGTCTCGGAATAGAACTGGCGTTAAAATACGGTGCAGAGATAGTGTCTGCAGACTCGCGGCAGGTGTTTAAGGGACTTGACCTCGGAAGCGGCAAGGTGACGGAAGAGGAGATGAAAGGGGTGCCCCACTATCTTCTCGATGTGGCGGAACCGGGGGATTTTTATTCGTTAAAAGACTATCAGGAACAGGCATATGCTGCGATAGATAATATCATAGAAAAAGGGAAAGTTCCTTTTCTGGTCGGGGGTACCGGCCTGTACGTGAATGCGATAGTGGATGGTTATGAACTGACGGAAGCTCCCGTTGATGAGGATTTAAGAAAAAAAGTAGAGGCTATGAGCATCGGGGAACTGAGGTCTTTGATAGAAGAGAAGCTTGAGAAGGTGCCGGACAATCTGGATCTCAAAAACAAAAGAAGGCTGGAGAGAGCTGCAGAGAAGCTTCTGATGGGAAAACCGCTGAACTTGGAAAGCGTAAAAAGATATGATACGCTGTGTCTCGGTGTAACATGGGAGAGGCAAAAGCTGTACAAACGTATAGAAGAGCGTCTGGACAGACGTCTGGAGCAGGGGATGATTGAAGAGGTCGAATGTCTTCTGGAGCGTGGAGTTTCGGATGATTTTCTGTACCGGTTGGGGCTCGAATACAGGTATATCCTGCTGTACTTAAGAGGCAGATTTGCCTCAAAAGATGAATTCAGGGAAGAACTGTTCAAGGAGATCAGGCATCTGGCAAAAGAACAGATGACCTGGTTCAGGAAGCGAAAGGATGTCACGTGGCTTGATATGGAGGGTGATTCTTTCGGTGAGGCCGATACTTTGATATCGGGATTTTTAAATACATGATATATATACTCCTTAACGAATATCTTTCCCTTATAAAGCCTTCCTATTGCGTGGAAGGCGGCTGTGAAGCAGCCGGATGAGGGGGAAGTTAATTTTGTTGATGAGTACAACAAAACGGGAGGCGGAAAGACATGAAATTACTGATATTGACCGGAATGAGCGGCTCGGGAAAGTCAAAGACGATGAAAATGCTTGAGGATAACGGTTTTTACTGCATGGACAATCTGCCTATAAAGCTGTTCTCAGGTTTTGTAAATATGATGCTTCAGATGGATGATCTGCCGAAGTTTGTGGCGATAACAGCTGATGCCAGGAATCCGCATATTTCTGAGGAACTTACCGTAGAGATAGAGGAAATTAAAAAGATAGTTGAGGTTAAGGTGCTGTTCCTCGACTGTGAAGACGGGATATTGTTAAAAAGATACAAGGAGACCAGAAGACTGCACCCTCTGATGATGTTTGACAGCAAGCTTGACCTTAAAGGTGCCATAGCCGAAGAGAGGCATCAGCTGGAGAATGTCAGACAGATATCGGATTTTATCATAGATACTTCATCTCTTTCCACATCGGAACTGAGAGAACAGCTCCTACAGGCTGTAAGTTCTGAAAGTAACGGAAGAATGAAGCTTAATTTTATAGCTTTCGGGTACAAATACGGTATACCCTCGGATGCGGATCTCGTGTTTGATGTGAGATGCCTGCCCAATCCTTTTTACCGCCCTGAGCTCAGGAAACTGACCGGCATGGATAAGGAAGTTCGGGATTATGTCATGGCTCAGCCCGAGTCGCAGGCTTTGTACAAGCGTATTGTGGATTATCTGGAGTGTACGCTTCCGATGTATGAAAGGGAAGGCAAGGCTCAGCTGGTAGTGGGTCTCGGATGTACGGGCGGACAGCACAGGTCGCTGACGTTTGCCATCCTGCTGTCTGATTATTTTGAAGAAAAGGGTTATGTTACACAGAAATGGTCCCGCGATAAGTCAAGGAATGTTGCGGAGATAAGTACAAGGGACGGAGTTTCAAATGTTTGAAAATATAGTTTCGGTTGCGAATCAGGTGATCATCCTTTTCGTGATCATAGGGGTGGGAGTGATTCTTTCAAAGACTAAGGTGCTGACCAAAGAGAGGGTGGCCGGTCTGATAGATATAGTAGTGTATATTGTCACTCCCTCCAACATTATCGTGTCGTTTCAGAGAGAGTTCAAGCACGAGCTGATAGTAAGTCTTGGGCTCTCTTTTCTTGCAGCTTTTATAGTATTTTTTATCAACTGCGTAAACGCCAAGCTTGCTATAAAAGAGAAGAATCCGGATAAAAGCTGTGTTATCAGGTTTGCTTCTGCTTTCCCTAATGCCGGATATTTTGCACTCCCTCTTCAGGCAGCCATCCTGGGTGATATAGGAGTGTTTTTCGGAGCAGCGTATATAGCAATGTTCCATTGTTATATCTGGACGTATGGTGTGAAACTCCTGAGCAAGGAAAAGGAGAAGGTTAATCTGAAGAAGATTCTTCTGAATCCGCCTATTATCGGTATCTTTATCGGTCTTATCCTGTTTGTGACAGGGGTGGAGCTTCCGGAACTGGTTCTTTCTCCTATGAAGTCTTTTGCGGCTCTCAATACTCCTCTTCCGATGCTTATCGTAGGGTTTTATCTTGCTAATGCGGATCTCAAGGCTACGTTTTCTAACCTGTGGGTTTACGTCGGGGCGTTTCTGAGGTTGATCATTTCTCCTGCCATAGCTTTGGGGGTATGTTTCCTGATAAATGCCGACAGTGATGTGACTACTTCATGTATTATAGCTTGTTCCGCTCCTTCGGCGGCTCTGTCAGGTATGCTGGCTCAGAAGTTCGGCAGGGATACCGAGGTTCCTGCCGGGATGATCACGTTTACAACCATCCTGTGCGTAATCACCATGCCTGTCATGGTGGCGCTGGCGCAGTTCCTGACAGGGGGATGATGGGGGGACGCTTTTGGGTTTTATTTATACAGATCGTCCAATGTTAACAACTTCACGGTGGACGGATCGGTATTCTCAATCATCCATTTTGAATAACCGGAAAGTGAAAAAAACAGGTATTGGACTTCCTTATACCGGTTGTTTATCAGCCCGGACCTGTCCATCAGATCATCGTAAATTCCTTTATCGATTACCTCGTTTTTGAATTTACATTCTCCGAGGATTGCCTTCTTTTCAGGCTCATCTATTCCAACAACATCTATATCGGTAGGTATGCGGTTATGTCCGATGCCCCACCAGCTTCCTGTCCGGGTTACAAAACAGTTCAGTTTGCCATCCAGACCTTGTACCAATGTGTAATGTTGGCACATTTCCTCAAATACCTTTCCCATGAATAAGTGAAGTTTATCTTTTACAAATCTGTTGTAGTATATTTCGCCACGATCTGTTTCTATAGCCGGTCTGGCAGAAGAAACATAGGTATACCAAAAGCGATAAATTCCATCGGTTATTTCATAAGTTATCTTTTTTTTGCTGTCGTCTTCTGTGATAGGTAACTTTCGAGAGATAATTCCTACCGTCATCAGATTTTTTAGGATAAAGTTCAAAGTGGCTGTTGAAATATGCGCCTTGTCGGCAATTTCGCTTACTTTGTTTGCTCCGTTGGCACATACTTCAATAACTGAATTGTACGTATTTATGGTTCTGAACTCCTGGGTCAGAAGATTGAAAGGCTCTTCATACAGATAACCCGAGGACTTAAAAAAATTATTTATGAGGTTATCGTCCAATGATTTACTATCATCAAACAAACTCAGATATTTTGCTACACCGCCGGTCACACCATATACTATGGCTTTTTCTTCATTGGTGTAATGTGGCGTAAAAAGAGCAGACGTCATGTAATCAAAAGGTTTAAGGAAAATCTGGTTTGATCTTCTCCCGAACAAAGGACTTTTCTCACTCAGTATTTCCTTTTCCATAAAGCTGACTGCTGACCCGCAGATGATCAAAAATATATTTTTCTTTGTAAATATAGTGTCTATTGCGACTTGGAAACGGGAAACAAAAGAGCTGTCCGCCTCAGCAATATACGGAATCTCGTCTAATGCTACAATAATTTTCTCATCCCCGCACAGACTTCCGATAAAATTAAAGAATTTTTCAAGATCATCAAATGCTACCCCGTCAAGTTCCGGCGAAATGTCATTTACAAATTGTTTTGACCATTTTTGAACATTTATCTCCAGACTGTTCTGACTTGCAACATAGTATGAAGCTCTTTTGTTTTTTATAAATTCCGCTATAAGTGTGGATTTTCCGATTCTTCTTCTGCCATAAAT
The DNA here is from genome assembly GCA_016282435.1 of Lachnospiraceae bacterium. Lineage (GTDB taxonomy): Bacteria > Bacillota > Clostridia > Lachnospirales > Lachnospiraceae > RUG11977. Next base: position 6,698 of record JAEEKN010000195.1, read on the forward strand.
TACGGTCATCTGAAATCCTTCTTTAGCATATGTTTCTTCGAGTATTTCCAGTTCGTGTTTTCTGCCTATAAACATAAATACCTCCCATATAAATGCATTTACACTAAAACATAATTTACTAAAACACATTTTACTAAATTATAATTTACTAAAACATATTTTAGTATAAAACGATTTCGTTGTCAAGTATATTTCACGGTAAGTATCCAGTATATAACAAAACAGAAGATATCCCCCGCCTCTTAGCGTAGCGAAGGTGGGGGGAGATCTTTGTTTCAGGCGGGGTTCAAACCCCGACTGAAATGAGATGCGGAGCATCGTTTTGTTACCGAGGAAACGCTAAAGGCGTTTTCGAGGTGACTTTGACAAGTTTATTAATCTTAATAAATTTTTAAATTTGGGTTTACTTTTTTAAATTATGTGCTATAATTTGCATTACTTATTTAAAAGTATCTCTGCTTCGAACATTTGGAGAATCTTTTAAATTAGAATATTGCACTTCACCTAAGATTGAAGATTTGGAGGAAAATATGAAGAAAGTTTTAGCAGAAGTTTTAGCAGTTGTGCTTGTTTTATCTATGACAGCTTGCGGTAGCAAGGACACTCTTGAAGGAAGCTGGAGAATCACTAAGTTTACTATGGGTGGCCAGGATGTTCTGAACCAGAATGGATTTGACCTTGCTGCAAAGCTCAGCGAAAAAGGCATTTACATGGGAATCCAGGCAAAATCAGATAAGACTCTGAGAATGGTTGCGGGAGAAAACGAACAGACTCTTACCTGGAATGACAAGACAATCTCAGATGGCAAGGATGAGATTGAATACAAGATTAACGGTGATGTTCTTACTATGACAGGTAATCAGGGCGGAACCGAAATGTATATGGAATTAAAGAAAATGACTTCTGATGAAGCCAGCAAGTTTTCTGCACAGACCGCAGATGATATGAACAACGCTATTATGGAAGTAGCCAGAGAATATGCTGCATCAGTAATGGGCGGATCAGAGGAAGAATAATTTTATAAACGAAGCAGAGTAAAAAATCAGGGTGACGTAGAAATACGCCACCCTTTTTCTTGTCAGTCGGATTATTTGTGATCGTAAGGGAACACTGTCTTGATGGTTCCGTCCTCATTGTAGAAGATTTCTGTAAACTTAACATTTCTTCTGTGGTTGATACCCTTTGAAATCTCACAGTCATGATAGAAAAGATACCATTTACCGTGATATTCGATGATTGAATGATGAGTAGTCCATCCGATAACAGGCTCCATCAGTCTTCCTCTGTAGGTGAAAGGTCCTTCGGGACTGGTTCCTGTCGCATATACAAGATAATGTGTGGTACCTGTCGAATATGAGAGATAATAAAGTCCATTGTACTTATGCATCCAGGGGCCTTCAAAGTAACGTCTGTCCTCGTCGCCGGCCTTTATAGGCTCTCCGTTTTCATCAAGAATAGTCACCATCTTGGGAGTAGCCTTAAAAGTCTTCATGTCGGGGTTAAGTTCTGCAAAGAACGGTCCGAGTGCGGGTTCATCAGCACCTATTTCTCTGGGATTCTCTGTATAACTGCCTGTCATCCATTTCTCAAGCTGTCCGCCCCAAAGTCCGCCATTGTAGCAATAGTATTTTCCGTTTTCTTCGAAAACTGCGGGATCGATACTCATACTGCCGGGGATAAAGTTGTCTTCAGCCTTGAAAGGTCCTACAGGGCTGTCGCTTACGGCAACACCCAGACGGAATATGCCCTGCTGATCTCTTGCGGGGAAGTAAAGATAATATTTTCCATCCTTGAATGCCACATCAGGAGCCCACATCTGTTTGCTGACCCACGGAATATCCTTCATGTGAAGTGCTTCGCCATTGTCGATGCAGGGTGTAGCCTCATCCAGATTATCCATTGAGAGGATGTGATAATCCTCCATTGCATACTCTACGCCTTCATCATCGTCAGCTCCGTCATGAGGAAGGTCATGAGAAGGATAAACGTAAATCTTATCGTTAAATACATGTGCGGAAGGATCCGCCGTAAAAATATTTGTTACCAGTGCTTCTCTTTGTTTTGCCATTTGTATTCTCCTTTGTATTTCACCTCATACCATGCTTTATGTCATAAAATGTTATCCGCAAAGTATTGAGGTATATTTATAAGTATTAGATTAGTTCGAACGACTTAAAGCTGCATGAGCCGCCGTCGCAGAATGTAAAGTAAAGTGCATTTACACCGTCCGGGATTGCTATATCAGCCTCGTGGGGCTCAAAGAAGTTTGAACTTTCAACTTTGATGGTACCAAGTACCTCACCATCCCATTTGGTCCTCACTTCAAAATATCCGTATGAATAACCTCTGGTAGTAACTCTGACTTTTGTAATACCCTTGCAGTCAAAATACTTAAATCCGATGGTATCACCTTTTTTTACATTGTAAACATAGCCGAGTTCTTCATCTCCGTCGCGGCCATCCATGATGATTTTCGCAGGATTTCCGCCTCCGCCCATGCCGAAAGGTCCGGGCTTTGCATCTTTATTGAATAGATTGCAGCAGATGTATGTGGGATATTCACCCTTTCCCACCAGAGGACCGCCGTTAAGACCACAGGATGTCATTTCAACCTGCTTGATGGATCCGTCTGCTTCAAACTTTATTTTTTCCGCACATCCCTGGCGGCTGAACCAGGTACCGTTTGTCTGTCGGTGATAGAAGATGTACCAATCGTCACCTATCTGAACAATACTTCCGTGATCATTTCCGACAGTACCTGCTACCATTTCCTTGGGCTTATAGCTGTCTATTCCGATATCGGCATTACTTACGATAACTCCGCCGTACTTAAAGTCCTTATCAGGATACTTTGATGTAGCGTAGCAGAGCTCATGCATTACCTGCGAAGAATAAATATAGTAATAGGTATCTCCGCGTTTTCTGATAGAAGAAGCTTCAAAGAAAGCATGTCCTTCGAATCCGCTTCCCTCACTGTACATACAACCGGGAACTACCCTTACGGGATCCTGTATGATGGTGAGCATATCGCTGTCAAGTACCGTACAAAAAGCACCTGTTCTGGATTTATCACCCATACCACAGAAACCGGTATAGAGATATGTCTTACCATCCTCTGTAATCACTCCTGGATCAAACTGGGGCTCATCGCCCTGTCTCTCGCCAAGTCTGGTACCGTCCTGATAATGAACATGTCCGTAAAACTTGTACTCTCCGGCCGGAGTATCACATACACATACCGATACGATCGGTACTTTGTCGAGACAGTAATACATATAGTATCTTCCGTCAGGACCTATGGTAACGTCCGGAGCATATAGAACCATTCTTCCGTCATTTGCAGGGTCTGCCATTCTGGGATATGTGATACCTTCGTATCTCCAGTTGCCCAGATCATCGACAGGTGCCGACCAGCCTACATAATCACCCAGACAGAAAGCCTGGCCGTTATACAGGTCATGAGAACCGTATACATAAACACGACCGTCAAATACGTAAGGTTCCCCGTCAGGAACATATTCCCATGACGGCAGATAGGGATTAAACGCCTGTTTCTTCATTGTAAACCTCCAATAAATTTTTTGCACACATTTAAAATGATTATATACTAAATCGGAGATTTTAGCAACTAATATTTATATAGGTCACGAGTATCCAATAAAAACACAAAAACTTAAAGCCCCTTTATACAAAAATATGGTTATGTTATGATTTGAAATTGAGTCTAACAGAGTTTGGGCTCACGGGCCGAAGGCGTACCGTATGGGATAAAACCATAAAGCGGCAGCGGATATGCCGGGATTCCGGCCACATCGCAGCGAGGCAAAAATCGATTATCCAAATCGATTTTTGAGCGTAGCACAAGTGCGTCCGGCATCAGGCGGACGTACGATTGCAAGCGTCCGAAGAGGAGAGGTGAGACGGAAACCCATGGCATATCCCTGCGGTAGCGATGACGGGTTTTATCCCATACGGTACGCGAAGAGCCCGGGACAAGACTTAAAACAACTCGATACTCTTGATAATCTACTTGAATTGAAACTAAAACTGTTGTATACTAGATAATCGATTTACCCGAATAAAACGAAAAAAGAGGTAGCAATATGAGATTAAGGCATAATCCCAAGGCTGATATAGCGGTAGAGAACAGCGAGTATGTGGAGCAGGATCCGAAGTCCAGAAAAGGGCATTGGAATGAGGTGTTCGGGAATGACAACCCCATCCATATCGAGATAGGCATGGGCAAGGGACATTTCCTGATGACACTGGCATCACAGAACAGTGATATAAATTATGTAGGAATAGAACGTGTACCCACAGTTCTTTATAAGGCGCTGAAAAAACAGGAGGAGCTGAAGCTGAAGAACCTGGTACTTATGGCATTCAATGCCGATGAGATAAATGAGGTGTTCGGACCTGAAGAGGTTGAGAGGATATACCTGAATTTCTCGGATCCGTGGCCGAAGGACAGGCATGCACAAAGGAGACTCACTTCAGAACGCTTTTTGAAATTGTATGAGAGCTTTCTAAAAAAAGACGGTATTATAGAGTTTAAGACAGACAACCGAAACCTGTTTGATTACTCGGTGGAAACGGCAGGACTTTCCGGCTGGAAGACCAGGGATATTACCTATGATCTTCATAACAGTCCGTATGCCGAAGGAAATATCATGACTGAGTATGAAAAGAAATTTTCCGAGCAGGGAGTACCGATAAATAAAGTTGTTATATATAGGTAGAAAAACAAAATTTGACATTTTGGGAAAATAGTGGTAAAATACGGCACTGTAATATTTTGTTAGGCTTTGGCATCACACAGGATAGCCTGAGCCGGTATACTTCAGTGATAAACTGAGATTATTAGGAGGAAAGTATGAAGAAGAGATTGAAAGCACTGGTAACAGTACTGATCTTTGTTTTATCCATGACAGCGCTGGCAGCTTGTTCAAAGGATGAAACACCCGATCCGGAACCCGGAACAATTACCACAACACCTGAGGCTACTACAGAACCTACCGCTGAGCCCACTACCGAGCCCACTACCGAGCCCACAGCTGAACCCACGGTTGAACCCACAGAGGAACCTGCTGCGGAAGTTACTGCAGAGCCTACAGGAGAACTGAACACTGACACAAATACAGATGAAAACAACATGGTTCCCAATGTTACAGGCGCAGAACCCGACATCACAGATATCGAGCCTGAAGTAACAACTATTGAGCCAGCTATCACAGGAACCGAGGACGGCGAGAACCCTATGGATGTTTTCCATAAGGAAATGGATGCAAGCGCTGATGTTGCAGCACAGGCAGTAGCTGAGGAATATATCAATGCTTCACTCTGCTATGATGTTGACAGAATGGAAAAAGTTCTGGCATATGATGATGACCATAAGGATGAGATCGAACTCTTAAGACAGAATCTGGCAGAAACAAAAGAGATGTTCGGCGGAATGGATTTCTCAGCACTGTTCAAGGTACGTTTTGTAGGCGGAAAAGCTGTAAGCACTGAGTCAGTAGGCGAGGGCGCAAAGTTCTCTGCTATGGTTGATTTTAGCAAAGTATCTGATCTCAACGTATTCTCAGCAGTTGTAACATCAAGTTTTTCAGGATCAATGCCTTCTGTTATGAACGTTCTGGTTGGTAAATACGAGGGAAGCTATAAAGTATTATATCAGACAACCATGAATGTTGATGAATCTGAGGTCCCCGAAGATCCCGAGGCAGACCAGCCTGTTAACCTTGAGGAAAAAATGTACAAGTTTAACGGAAATGAGACAGCCGATGAAATAGCAGATCTCTTTATCGAAGCTTTCCAGCAGCTTGATCTGTACAAGATTGTTTCGTGTATGGCATGTGACGATGATAAGCAGGACGAGCTCTTCGGATCCATGGGTCTTGAAAGTTCAGATGCAGAAGTGCTTCAGGCATTACTCAGCCAGGCTAGCATCACAATGACCAGAAGCAACAGTGAATCTGTTGATTCTGCAGAACTTGACAAGCTGTTTGAGAATGATCTGCTGATCAAGAAAGAGGATGTTAGCGACGTAGTAAAATATCCGGTTCATGCAGAGATGACTTTTTTCGGACAGGAACAGAAGAGCGATACATTCATCTATATAGGAAAATACAAAGGTGAATACAGAGTTATTTATACTGATTCTATGGACACCGTACTCAGCTAATCGTATATTATAACAAAACTAAAGATATCCCCCACCTCTGAGCGTAGCGGTGGGGGATATTTTTGTTTCAGGCATGGTTCAAGCCTCGTTTTTTTATTTTCTGATTGACATTTACTTTATATAGGTGTTAATATGTTAAATGATTGTGGGATTTGTTCTTCAGGGAACAATCCATAGACAGGGGAGGAACCCCGGCGGCATCGTAAAGGTAGGAATATGAGAAAATACTGTGTGATAGGAAATCCGGTGGGACATTCAAAATCACCCCAGCTCTTCGAAAGATATTCGGGCGAGAGGGGATATGTATACGGAAAAGATGTTGAATATCTGCGGAATGAGATAAAGAATACAGAAGAACTCGAAGCTTTTGTTAGGGAACTAAAGCAGGGAGCCTGGGCAGGGTGCAATGTTACCATGCCGTGGAAGACCGAGATGGTAAAGTTTATGGACGATGTATCCGATACTGCGCGTATCACGGATGCTGTAAACACGGTATCATCCAAAAGAGGGCGTCTGTTCGGAGATTCCACCGACGGCAGGGGAATGCTGAATGCTGTGAAGGAAGTATCCGGTAAGGAACGGATAAGTTCCCTGGTGATCCTGGGATGCGGCGGAGCGGCACGTTCCATCATAGCTGAAGCGGTGTTAAAGAAGACCGGAAAGCTCACCATCGTATGCCGCGGAGTATCGGATGAGCCGGTAAAAGAAGGTTCCAATCTTGATCTCACATTAAGGATGCTGGACAGGATAAAAACAGGTAATACAGAGATAGTGTTTATTGATTCTTTGGATACTGAAGGTGTGGAGACAGCACTCGCTGAGGCTGAAGTACTGATAAATTCGACACCTCTTGGTATGATCGACGGAAACGGAAATGAGGATAAGTTACCGTTACACGGGAGTATAGTTTTTAGAAAAAGCCTGATAGTGGCTGATTGTGTTTATAATCCCGAT
>JAEEKN010000022.1 GCA_016282435.1 Lachnospiraceae bacterium
AAAATATCGCTCTTTTCGCATCGTTTTCAAAATTTTTAGTAGCAAATTAGTTGCAATATTTGCACCGATAATTTTCCATCAGCTTGATATAATCTACTATTTTATTACTCACAATGAATAAATTTCTGTGGCTGTCAGGTTATATATTACGCCTGCTGCCACAACCAAAACGAAAGGAGTATAACCATGAGCAATCAACATAAAAATCCAACCATCAGTTTCAAAATTTCTGATGCTGAACGCAAACAAATTGAAGCCCGTATTCTTGCCAGTGGAATGATGAAGAAAGATTACTTTGTTCGTTCCTGCATCTACAACCGCATCTGCGTTGTTGGCAGGAAAGAAACGATATATCCTTTGGTACAAACTGTAAATGCGTTGTATCTGCAATTACTTGAAATGCAGAAGGCATTTACCACAACCAACACTTCCTATATACTGCCTTCTTCGGAAGACATTAAGGAATTACAGACCGAATACACCAATATGCTTTAGCTATTATCGACCTTCTTGATGGTGCAAAATATCTATGGGAGGGAGACTGTCATTAACAACAAACTTAATTTTCCGTTTCGGTATGTATGAACCCGCCACAGACTCCATTATCGTCAATACCGGTAAGAACGCAATTCTTGTTTTCCGTTGTAATGAGTGTAATTCCTCTGTTATCTTTGATGGCTCGAATAATATTGTATATCTGTACCGGCTGGCAGAGGAATCGCCTCTGCTAATAGTGCAGCAGCCTTCTCATTTCTTATTTCTGTCAATGCTAATAGTATGTCCTCATATGCATTAATCAGCTTCTCATCCTTTTTTTCATCGCTATAGAATATAAAGGATTTTAAGATAATCATATCAACTATCACTTGTGAATCTATTATCTCTTTTGCAAACTGTTCTTTGCTATTTCTAATAGCTTTTGTAAAGCACGAACTAATAGATATCAATATTTCTGGTAAGAGTTTCATCAAAAAAACTATTATACGATCCATGACATGCATCGAAGGCTTTATCTATATATCGTTCAAAACAAATATCTTCAAAAATATCATATTTCAAACTTATCTTATTCTTGCTTTCAACAATAATTCCTTCTGATTTCAATGCTTCTAGAATATCGCTATCTACAATATCACTATCAACACCAACAACAAAACTTCTAGCACGTTCAAAAACGATACGCTCAACATTTTTTCTAACATCACTTTGTGACACACCATATTTTCTGCACTTGTCTTTTAAACAGATGATTCTTTCCCATATGAGATTTCTAAAATTATTCTCGTCGTTAATGTTTTCTTCTACAAATCCTCCCGATACAATTAAATTAAGATAAAATGGCACACATAATAAATCCGAATATTTTTTATTCTGCTGTAAGGATAAAATAATGGGATAACTTTTAGCAACCTTATCAATCTCATCTTTCGTCAAATCCGGAATCTCATATGTTTTGATTCTATATTTTGTATTAATCTTCATAAATGCAGAACTATCAGTAGTTCTACACGAAGTAATAATATATACATTGCTGTATTTATCTGCAAGCCTATATATCTCCTGCAACAACGGAAATGCATTGTCACCACAATCTGCAATAAATTCGATCCGCTTTCTCACTTCCTCCGTTATAGCCTCTATCTGCTGTGGGCTCATGGCTTTCTGCTCTGCAGATTTAAACTCCGTCTTACAGATTCTGTAAAAATCCTGATTGCTCATTTTCTGCGCAGGATTATAGTTCACATATCCTTTGGTTACTGCAAATCCAAATGTGAGATTCAAGACGCTCTTGAACGCCCTGTAGGCTTCCTTTTTCATATTTCCATTTTTGACCAATGCTGAAGCATAATCGATCAGATAATCGGCTGTTATGTCACTGATGAGTTTATCTCCAAGTTCCTTGCTTACGAAGCGTTTATAATCCGCCTCATACTTTACGCCGGTGTTCTCGCTGCATAACGATTTCTTATGCTCCAGAGCCATCCTGAATATGGTCTCAAAGGTCCTGCTTAAAAATCCGTCTGAATAATGGATAAGGAGGCGGTCTATCAAGGCATCATATGTCTTTGCCTGGATGCGCACTTTTCCTTCAAGATATGTGCTCCATCCCTCTATACTGCCAGTCGGCGGTTTTATAAGACGGGGCTTTCCGTCAGAAGTGATGTGTTTGGATAAAACATATTCTTTTTCAAAGATCTTTCTTTTCGCGTCATTCCTTCTACAATGAACAAATCGCCTTCTTCGATTATACCACCCTGCGTGGGAACGAGGATAGACTTTGTTATGTATATTTTACGAAGTTCAGATAGTATTTCTTTCGGCTCCATCATGTCTTTCTCCTTTTCTTATTCCCTTCATCTGGTATTGTGGGATAAGGCAAGAGAAAATCCGTCATAATATTATAAAATTACCAGTTATTTTTTTAATCGCCCCGATTATCGGGGTCGGTTAATAATAACACAAAAAAAGGGCGGATAATCGACCCCGAACATTCATCAAACCCTTGTAAATACTGAATCCTCCGCGTGCGCGGAATTTTAAGAAAACACAAAAAATAACTTGTAAATTTGAAAATCTGATTTCCGCGCCCGCGGAATGTCAAGAAATGTGTCAACCAAGGGATCCTCCGACCCCGCGATAAAAATCCGCAGAACAGTAAAAAAGGATAACAGGATACGCCAAAAGTTGCAGGCACTTTTCGCTCCGACCTCCCGGAATCCCACGGATTTCCGGAACAGGGAGGCCCCTAGGACCCCATAGCAGAATAATCCTCCGATAATTCTGTAAACAAAAAAGTGACGTCAAAATGACGTCACCTCAGACTGAAGACAAACCGGGTTGGTGTTAATACACCAGTCCGTTTTGTCTTCAGTCTGTGGCGAAATAGGTATATCTATTTCGCCA
>JAEEKN010000196.1 GCA_016282435.1 Lachnospiraceae bacterium
CTCATAAAGTACAAGGACGGAGAATATGTTCCCTGTCTTGCCACTGAATGGAGCAAGTCGGACGATGGGCTGACATACACTTTTAAACTCCGTGAAGGCGTAAAATTCAACGATGGAACTGAATTTAATGCACAGGCTGTAAAACTCTACTTCGACAATATGCGTCCGATAATCGGAATGAGCACGAATTATGGTCAGCTCGATATGCTTACGACAGAGGTCACTGCTGACGATGACCATACTGTTTCGTTTCACCTGTCAAGACCGTATTATAATGTTCTGAATGATATTTCGATGTGTATGCCTCGAGGAATATTATCGGCTGCTGCATTCAATGCTGACGGAACGACGAACGACGCTTATCTTATGGATCATACCCCTGGCACCGGTCCATATATGTTCGAAAGCGTGAATGATACCGCTACCGAATACACCTTTGTACGCAACCCGTATTATTGGGGAGAAAAGCCTGATGTTGAACGTTTCAAAGTCGTAATTATTCCGGAAACGAAAGTCGCAGCGATGAAGTCGGGAAATGTCGATTTTATCATCGGTTCGGAAACTCTCGATGCAGAATCGTACAAAGAGCTCTCACAATCTGATGGAATCACGGGTGTTGTATCGGATTTTGATTTCGTTACCGAGTTCATTGCTCTTAACGATAATGTTGCAGGTCTTGACGATATAAATGTCCGTACCGCGATACAAATGGCACTCGATAAAAAGTCGGTTGCAGAGAGTATATATTCGGGACTTCGTACGCCCGCTGATTCAATAATGCCAGAGAATATGCCATTCTGTAAGGCAAATGTGAAAACTCCGGCATATGACCCCGAAGGAGCTGTAAAGCTACTCGATAACAGCGGTTGGGTAGACACCAATGGAAACGGTATTCGTGATAAAGACGGAACAGAGCTTTCATTTACAATAACATACCCTGCGACAGGTGTTTATGACAATGTTGTGCTTTATTATCAGGCGACTATGAAGGAGCTCGGTATTGAGATAAAGACCGATCCGATTGATCTAATGGCCTTCTTTAATCAGATTTTTTCAGAGGTAAGGTATGATATGACCGCATATATGAGCTACTGGTTCCCTTATGACCCCTACACGTTCGTAGCGAATATGTATCCGTCTACAGACTACACAGCAGCTGACGGTATCTTCTCAACCGACCCTCAGGTGTCAAAGGCACTTGCGACACTCGGTAATGATAAGGCTGCAGAGCTTATACGCGGACTCTACACTTACGACGATGAAGCAAAGATACAGGAAATATACACAACGGCACTTGACAGCGCTAATGAAAGTAGCGTAGTGATACCGCTTAACTATCGAAACGAATATGCTGTATTCAATAACAGCGTGATAGATTCATACACCTTCAACAGCATACCGAATCATGTGGATGTTGCAGCGATAAAACTGAAATAAAACTATATAAATAGGGTTGACAAGTTAGCACACGATAACTATAATGTTAGCGTGTGCTAATTACATTTATGACATAGAAAAGAGACTATAACGATGCTATGGAGTTTTTTGTTTGGTTTAATTGGAATCATACTTCTTACAGCCTTTTGTTTGATTGGAGCATTTTCGGTACCGCAGATTGCATACTGGATGATGACTCCGTATGCTAAAAGACTGTTAGAAAAAGCAGGTATACCCAGAAAACTTGACACAAAAAGTTGGATTAAAATTATAATTCTTACTATTCTGGTGGGAACGGGATTTATTCTGACAATCATAACCGCAGGAATACAGGGAGTGAGAGCAGGCATGAGTTTCTGGCAGCTTGGTCTGCGGTTTGTGATATTCTTCTGGATGGTATCTTTGTTTGATGCCATAGTACTCGACTGGTGGATGTTTACTAAGACAGATATATTTGGTGTTTTGATAAAGAAAAAAACAGGCGAGACACCGGAGGTATGGAGAGTAGATCCTCAATGGGATGGAAGGGAAATGCTTAAACTGATAATAGAAGTTGTTGTATCAGCTATATTAGCATTTATCTTTATAAAAGTGGTATAAAAATTGATTACATAGGAGGTTATTTAAATGGGAGCAAATTACAAAAACTGGATACCTAAGGGGATGATTGCCGGATTGGCAGCCGGTACTGCAGTACTTGCAGCCGGTACTGCAGCAACACTTATACTTGGAAAAAAATTTAATATGAACCCTAAGGCAAAGAAAATAATAGCAGGCATAGCCGGAGCAGGGGCCTTGGGATGTTTAAAGGCTACACAGTGGAGTATTTCAACTTATAAAGCATTTTCATACAACGGTAAACGAAAACTGTCAAAACAGATTATAGACGGTACCGCAGAATATGTGACTCTGCCTGAAGGTGGTTTGGGCCTTGATGTAGGTTGCGGCAGTGGAGCACTGACAATAGCCTGTGCCAAGAAGAATCCCCAGGGCAGGATGATCGGTATAGACCGTTGGGGCAAGGAATACAAATCATTCAGTAAACAACTCTGTGAGGATAATGCCATAGAAGAAGGCGTTGATAATGTGGAGTTCCGACAGGGTGATGCATGTAAGCTTGATTTCCCTGATGAGTACTTTGATGCTGTGACCAGTAATTATGTATATCACAATATTATGGGAAAGAATAAACAGGACCTGCTTAAAGAGACTCTTAGGACATTAAAGAAAGGCGGAACTTTTGCAATACATGACATCATGTCCAAGGGACGCTATGGTGATATGCAGAAATTCGTAAATGAACTATACGACGAAGGCTATGAAAAGGTGAGGCTGATAGATACGACTGATGGAAAGTTTATGTCTAAATGGGAGTCAAGAAAAATGATGCTGGCCGGATCCTCATTACTGGTGGGGGTAAAATAAACAGAGTAAATTAAGGTAGCTATGTATATTTATTGGTAGGAGGATGCTATGGGATTATATAACGATTTTATAAACCAGACTAGAAAACCTGAAGGATTTCTGGGTAAAATGATGGTGAACGGAATGAACAGCGGTCATGCCAAGATGGCTGACTGGGGGATATCACATTTGTCATCGATAACACCAAAGGAAATAGTGGAATTAGGATGTGGTGGTGGAAGAAATGCGGACGCCTTGCTAAAGAGATTTATCGAAGCAAATGTTACAGCAATAGACTATTCTGAGGTATCTGTAGCAAAGGCTACCGCGTATAATCAGGATAGTATCAAGGCAGGCAGATGTATAGTACAACAGGGAGATGTTTCTAATCTTAATCTGCCGGAAGAAAAGTTTGATCTGGCTACTGCATTTGAAACAATTTATTTTTGGCCGGGACTTGAGAAGTGTTTTACGCAGGTCGCAAAGGTACTTAAGCCCGGAGCATTGTTTATGATAGTTAATGAATCCGATGGTACTGATGAGACAAGCCTTAAATTTGAAAAGAAGATAGAAGGCATGAAGTGCTATACTATAGGCGAGATAACTGCAGCACTCCGTAATGCCGGCTTTTCTATGGTTAAATCGGACCATTATGAATCAAAACCATGGATAACAGTACTGGCAAAGAAATAATAGGACACAGAACTCCAAAAGTTTATACATCTATCACGGCAACACAGCAGCTTATCGTACCTCTTGCGGTATGATAAGTTGCTGAAATGCCCATATCTGATAAAAATTTCATGTATGACTCTTCATCAAATTCTTCCTTAAAGTTTGCACCCATAGCATTGAATACTTTGATCAGGAAATCAGACATTTTGGAAGCTTTTGCTACATATGTCGGAAGGATGATTTTTCCACCTGGTTTTACTACTCTTTTTAATTCCAACATAGCTTTTCCCGGATTGTCAAGAAGATGGATAACATTAGCTGCTACTACTTTATCAAAAGAATTATCCCTAAACTTTAAATTGGTTATATCTGCAAATCTAAACAACACATTATTCTGGTTCTTTAGTTTTTTCTTTGCTTGTTTCAGCATTTTTCTTGAAAAGTCTGTAGCTACAAGCTTTTTACAGCAGGGGGCAATAAATTTTGTCATTATACCTGTGCCACAGGCACATTCCAATACGATATCTTTACTTTCAATCTGCTGTGCACAAAGATAAGCTGCTTTATCATTTACCTTCTTATTTACTATCTGATATAGATCATAAATTCCTGATATTTTATCCCAAAACATAAAAATCTCCTTTGATAACGAATACCTTGATTATTGTGATTGTCTCGATTACGCGATTATTATAGTTACTCTAGACTAACTTGTCAATATTTTTTTATGAGAGGTTATTGACAATCCGGTTAGCATGTGCTATATTACTTAATGCGACCAAAATATTAATAATAGTCGCTATAAAAATATAAAATATTCGCAAAGGAGAAGAGGATGTCACCAAGACTGTTTTCATTAACAGAAAAAGAGAAATTAAAAGAGAAGATGTTCCTGGCCGGTCCGGCACTCTTGAAAGAATATGGCATGACACATATGTCTGTTGAGAAGATAACTGCGGCTGCAGGTATCGGTAAAAGCACATTCTATAATTTCTTTATGTCTAAAGAGGATTATGTGATACAGCTTATAGAGTTTAATCGTTTGCGGTTTTGGAAGGCTGTAAAGGAAATGCTCGGGGAACGTGAAAAACTCACAATAGAAGAGAGTAAGCAGGTACTTATCGCCATTATAAATAATCAGGATAGTGTATATCAGTATCTGACACCGGAAGATGAAAAGAAACTTTCGGAAGTTATGCCTGATAAGGGGCAACTGGATCTAAAGGAAGAAAGTGAAACGCTTAACCGATTATTTTCAATGTTCGAAAATGTACGTGAGGATGTAGATGTTGCAGTAGTTTCTAATATGCTTAAAATACTGGCGCTTGTTGCCGAGAGCCGTCAAATACTCCATGAAAGCGGGTATGAACGTACACAGGAGAAATTATTTGAAGTTTTATTTGATAGTATATTTGAGAAAAATTAGAAAAAGAGGTATTCACATTGGGAAAACAGGATAAGAAAGAGAAGAAAAAAGAAGGGATTGCCCGACTTATGGAACTGGCGGGAACTAAGAAAGGCGGACTTACGGCAGCATGTATGCTCTCGATAATGTCGAGTGTATTTAAGATAGTTCCCTTTTTTACGATATATCTGATACTAAAAAAGCTTATCAATTGTTATGCTTCAGATGAGACGTTTGCATTTGAAAGCATATGCACTTTGGTAATAATAACTGCGGCAAGTGCGGTACTGTATGGTATATGTGCATATGCCTCGGCTATGCTGTCACATGGGGCCGCATTTGATATACTCTATGAACTCAGAATGAAGCTCATGGAGAAGATGGGAAAGATATCCTCGGGATATTACACGGCGAATACTCAAGGCAGTATAAAGAAACTACTGCTTGAGGATGTGGAACAGATAGAGATATTCATAGCCCATAGCATGTGTGAAGTGGCAGCAGCCATAGCCACACCATTGTTTACTATAATATTGCTGTTTATAACTGATTGGAGACTTACATTGGTATCACTTGTACCGATCATTATCTCATTCGTGATACTGACGATGGCTCTTAAAAAGCCTGATGGTGCGAAACATCAGAAAAATATGGCTGACTGTAAGGCTAAAATGGAAGGCACCATCATAGAGTATATCCACGGCATGAGTGTCATAAAGATATTTGGTGGTACAAAGAATGCATTTAAACGTTTTAAAACAGATATGAATGCATTTACAAAGTCAGTTCATGATACGGCTTATTATAATGCGAATGGGATGGGGTTATATTATGCATTCTTTGGTGCACAGATATTGTTTCTGCTCCCTGCAGCGATA
>JAEEKN010000197.1 GCA_016282435.1 Lachnospiraceae bacterium
GTATTCACTCTCATCTATGATCTGAGCCGCATCTGCGCCGACCGCCAGACTTTCAATCCAGAGTATCTGATCATCATACTCAGAAGCAAATCCACCACTTACTTTTTTTACGCTCATAACTATTCCCTTTCCTCATATAGTATCTCTGCCATAAACATCAGCCTATCTTGATATTTCTGTATCAATGATCATCTTTTTACAGCTGTCGCAATATAATGAATCAATAGTCATTGTAATAGAAAGAGCCTTATAACTCTTTGCAGCCATAACTCTTCCGGATCCACCAATAGTCTTCGAGAAACTTTGTTTAGCGTCTCCTTCGTTCCAGTGCGCTCCGCTTCTTCCGTCAAAATACAATATTCCTTTTCTCATTTCTCCATTACAATATGGACAAATCATACACCATCACTCCTTCATGATACCTTTTACGGCAACTATAAACAATGGCAGATACATACAGATCAGATTCAGCCTCTGCCATAATCCTTCACTGGCAATAGCGGTACCAACAAACTCTTCCTTATCTGACATTACAAATAATGTAAAGAAAACAAGAGCTGCTACAAAGCATATGATACTTATCACTCCGAGCCCCGATTCATTGTTCTTGAATGATAAAATCGCTATCAACAGTGGTACAAACAGGAACAGCATGAATCCGATCACCGAACCTGCACCATGGATTTTAGATGCGGTAGTAACAACATCCTTTGTTTCATTTACACTGAAGAAACATGTAAATATACAAGCTCCAACCGCAAACACTGCAACAAACGCCATCAGCGTATATGTAAGCCCGCCCGATACTGAATGGTAATACTTATACAATGCCGGTAATGCTACCAGAAATAAAACACCTTCCAATAACATCCACACATTAAACGGAGTCCTTACCGGACTATGGGGATTTCCCAATGCACTGATGGACATTTTTATGCTACTATATTTCTTATAAAATAAAGCGAGTATCCATGAAACCAGGATATCTCCCACCATCGCTGCGACTAACGCTATCCAGCCAACCTTTGTCATAAATGTCATCCCTTCATTCTCATCCGATGCAACTATCACGGTATAGTCACGCCGGCTATAGCTGTAATATGGTGAGAATACCCTGCCGTCCGGATACCTGTAGCCGTCCTCCGATTAGTTAGATTATTCCTATTTTTTTCACCCATATTACTTTCTCCTATTTTTTATTGTAAAGTAGGAGAAAATTAATATTTTTTAGAATAAAAAGTTCCCTTGCCACTTCCGTGTTTTTCAATATAACCTTCATCAAGCAATTTCTTTAATGCAGCTTCTACTGATTTATCGCTAATACTCGGGCATATTATTACTATCTCATTCTTTGTAAATTTTCCTATTTTTGTATCAACTGAAGCTTTCACAATATCATAGGCTTTACTTTTTATAGTAACAACACGCTTTTTACCATTTTTTCCCTCACTGATAATGATTGTGTCACTCAAAATATTAACCCGGCTTTCAAATTCCCGATAACAGGCAAGTATCACTCCAAGCATATACTTGACAAAAATAATAGGATCATCCTTTTCTTCATGCCATCCCTCCGATGAAGCCTCCAGAGCATCATAGTATGCATCTTTCGTTTTTTCTATATGCTTTTCAATACTAATATATTTGCCTACAAGATAGCCCGATTTATACAGTAGAAGCAGTGTAAGTAATCTACTCATTCTGCCATTTCCGTCATTAAAAGGATGTATGCACAGAAAATCATGTAAAAATACTGGGATAATCAGTAGAGGGTCAACAGTTACATCATCTAACATTGCATTAAAAGTCTCACATATTGCGTTCACACAAGGCTCGGTTTCATATGGTGGTACAGGTGTAAACCTAATTACTTCCGTTCCATCTTCTTTAATCTCTCGAAGATAATTCTGTGTAATCTTGTATCTTCCGCCATTTCCGGTATCTGCATATTGCATCAAGTCCCGATGAAGTTGGAGAATAATGTTTCCGCTTATAGGAACATACTCATAATTTTCGTGAATAGTGTTTAGGACATCTCTATACCCTGCAATTTCTCTTTCATCACGGTTTTTAGGAGTGGTTTTTTCTTTTGCTATCTGACCTATTCTTGTACTTGTTGTAACTATGCCTTCAATTCTATTTGAAGATTCAATTGACTGAATTTTTGCAACTTCAATAAGTTTTTCCATTTCAACAGGTTTCTGTCTTAAAAAAAGCTCCTGTTTTCCTTTATATTCATGAATCTGTGCCAGATAGTTCAGTATTTCATTATCCCAACGATATGATTTGTATTTCGCATAATTAAATTTTCGCATTTTTTATCCTCCTAAAATCTTCTTTGTCCTAAATTATAGATATTTTTAGGAGAATGTCAATACTGTAGGTGAAAATTTTTAATAATATTATGATTTTTTATCATTTCCATCCTTTTACGCATTGACGCTCGTATTTCTTCGGGTAACCTTCTCGGCTTACGATAACTAATCCAAACCAATCCGTTAACTGCGTATGCATATCAGCTATGGTTTTCAATTTCACTGTTATACTTTTCCCACTAAACATATAAATATGTTCTGCCATATGATTAGGAAGGTTGAGACCATTTGCCAACTCTGGTATTTGCTTCATTGGCTTGGCTTTCTCTTCAAGCATCCGGACATCAGTCATCTTTGCCCGATAATCCCAAGCAACTTTTCAGGCGTGATCTAATTTACCTCTTCATCTTGCACGTCACTGTGCTTATCACTTAACGACTATCGTTATAGTCTGTGTTTTCTTTGTCTTTTTGTAATCTCCGGTCGCTGCTGCGGTGATCCGAATCTTGATCTTATAGCTCCCTGCGGGTGTTCCAGGCTTTACCTTGACCTTACCTGTTTTGGTAACAGAAATACTGTCATCTCCGGAAATCTTCTTACAATTGATGCTTCCCTCGGCTTTTACACCGATTTTAGCGGATTGTTGCTTTTTCTCAAGTTTTGTGGTAGAAAAAGTAAGCGTCTTCTTTTTAACGCTTATGGCCTGCTTCACGGGTTTGCCTTCGGCTTTTCCGGTTTCTTCCGGCTCTATGTTCTCAAGTAGATATGATATGCACAGTTCATTTTTGTAGACTTTTGAAAGGTAGCCTTCCTCATCGTATTCGTATCTTTCCAATTCGGCTTTCCCACCATTGTAGCTGAATGAAGAAGCTATGAGTCTGTCATATTTATCGTAAGTAAGGGTCCGGACACTGCCCTCTTCTTCCCCACTGTTCTTGTTCGTCCAGTTTATGGCATACTTGGTCAGATTCCCGTTTCGGTCATATGTATAATCGGAAAACCATTCATGCGCGCCCATCATGTAATAGTAAACACCGTCATAGACCTTGTGTGAGCTTATCATCCTACCGTCTTTTATCTCAAAAGTCTCGGTTGCTAAATAGCCGTCGATATTGTAATACATTTTCTTTTCGAGATCACCATTCGCATCATAATAATACTCAACCCATGAAATCGACTTTCCTCCGACATTTCCCTCGGATCTTATGAGTCTTCCGCTCTCGTCGTAATAATATGCATCGGCATCACCTACACTGTCTCCTGTACTTGGATCAAATTTAACCATGCCGT
Organism: Lachnospiraceae bacterium; assembly: GCA_016282435.1. Taxonomy (GTDB): domain Bacteria; phylum Bacillota; class Clostridia; order Lachnospirales; family Lachnospiraceae; genus RUG11977. The sequence continues at coordinate 3,606 of JAEEKN010000197.1, forward strand.
TTTCATCATATTCGTATTTGCTTGTTAAATATACCTTCATTGTATCCTCGGGTGCCAAAGTAAATGCACTAATACGTTTCTTAGGCGCAGACGTATTGTCTGCCTTACCGGATGCTACATATCCTTCGGGAAGATTATAGCACTCTATCCAACTGATCTCACCTGGACCTATGGATGCAGAGACCTTTTCTCGTCCGGAAAACACGAGCATTACTGCTACGACAGCTAATATTAACAACACACCGTTCTTTTTCATTTTTTGCCTCCATCTAATCTTTGTGCTCTATATAGTTATCTCGTAATTTTTCTGCCACTTCGCAATACTCAGGCATATAATAGATCAAAGTCCTGCTCATAAAAAAGCTCCAATTCCCAACAGCATTTACTCTTCCGACTTCTTCCAGAATGCTCTAAGCAGCAAAATGTCTATAGTACAATCCAGCACTATAACCAGAGCACTCACCAAAAATAACAGTTTCTTATTCTTCAGCTTATTCATAGCAAACTCACATCCCTCTCAAAAATCTTTAGTATTCATAACCTTCTCAAACCTAAACATCCCATCAGGAAACTGGTCATCCATAGACATCTAATACTCTTCCGGATCATTAGGGTCCGGGTGGTGACTGTTATAAAACTCCACGATATGGAACCCACACCTGTTCACATAAAAATGAATATTTCTTTTCTCAAAGTAAGGTGTCA
>JAEEKN010000198.1 GCA_016282435.1 Lachnospiraceae bacterium
AGTAGATTACGGTCAGGAGGAAGCGATATATAAATTCGGTTCCGATCCGAGAATATATAAGACTACCGTTAAGGAATTCAAGAAAGATAAAAAAGGAAAGCTTAAGAGTGTGGTTCTGGTTTCTCTTGAATCCAAAAAGGATGAAAAGACCGGCAGGATGAGCATGGTTCCCATAGAAGGTTCGGAAAAGGAAGTCCCTGCACAGCTTGTGCTGATAGCAGCAGGTTTCCTGGGCAGCGAATCCTATGTCACAGAGAGTTTTGGCGTAGAGGTAGACGGCAGAACGAATGTGAAGACCGGAGAAGGCAGGTATCAGTCTTCTAACGGAAAAGTCTTTGCAGCCGGTGATGTACATATCGGCCAGTCACTCGTAGTAAGAGCCATAGCTGAAGGTAAGGCTGCTGCAAAAGAAGTTGACGAGTACCTGATGGGGTATTCGAGTTTGTAAAATCAATTACAATAATGAGGTGCAAGTTATAATGAAAATCACGTTAAATGAAGTATATAAAAAGGGTTTGTACAATCCTGATTTTGAACATGATAATTGTGGTATCGGTGCGGTAGTAAATATCAAGGGAAAAGCCGATCATGCAACTGTAGCCGATGCACTTTCGATAGTAGAGAACCTTGAGCATCGTGCAGGTAAAGATGCAGAGGGAAAAACCGGTGACGGTGTAGGTATACTTACCCAGATCCCTCACAAGTTTTTCAAAAAAGTATTAAAGAAAGAAGGTATAGAGCTCCCCGGAAAAAGAGAATACGGTGCGGGCATGATATTCTTCCCACAGAATGAGCTGAAGCTCAGACAGGCAAAAGCCATGTTTGAAGTGATCGCCAAGAAAAACGGTCTGGAGATACTGGGCTTCAGGAAAGTGGATACCGATCCAGGGGTTCTCGGTACCAAAGCACTTGAGTGCATGCCCAATATTTGGCAGGTATTCATCAAGAGACCTGATGATATAAATGTAGATTTAGAATTTGACAGATTGCTTTATATTTTAAGACGTGAGTTTGAACAGAGTAATGAAAATACATACATTCCTTCGCTTTCATGCAGGACTATCGTATACAAGGGAATGTTCCTTGTAGGCCAGCTCCGTACTTTCTTTAAGGACCTGATGGACAAGGACTATGAATCGGCTATAGCCATGGTTCATTCCAGATTCTCGACAAATACGACACCCAGCTGGAACCGTGCACATCCCAACAGACTGATTGTGCATAACGGTGAGATAAATACCATAAAGGGTAATGCGGACAAGATGCTGGCCCGTGAAGAGACCATGCACACCGATACTTTCTCGGAAGAGGATATGACAAAGGTTCTTCCTGTTATCTCTCAGAGCGGTTCGGATTCAGCCATGCTTGATAATACTCTGGAATTCCTCATGATGAGCGGTATGGATCTTCCTCTGGCAGCTATGATCACCATCCCTGAGCCTTGGGCAAACAACGAGACCCTTTCAGTAGAAGAGAGAGATTTCTATCAGTACTACGCAACGATGATGGAGCCCTGGGACGGACCTGCATCCATAGTATTCTCGGACGGAGATCTGATGGGAGCTATCCTTGACAGAAACGGACTTCGTCCGTCAAGGTATTATGTAACAGATGATGACAGACTGATACTGGCATCGGAAGTCGGTGTTCTTGAGATAGATGAGGAACACATAGTAAAAAAAGAGAGACTTCATCCCGGCAAGATGCTTCTGGTAGATACCAAGGAAGGCCGTATAATAGATGATGAAGAGATAAAAGAAAAATATGCCCATAAAGAACCTTACGGTGAATGGCTTGACAGCAATATCGTTCAGCTGAAGGACATAAAGATACCCAATATAAAGGTTAAATCCTACGAAAGGGATGAACTCAAGCGTCTGCAGAAATCTTTCGGATATTCATATGAGAACTATCATGATTCCATCCTTAACATGGCGCTTAATGGTTCGGAACCTATAGGAGCTATGGGAGTTGATACTCCTATCGCAGTTCTTTCAAACGAATACCAGCCGATGTTCTATTATTTCAAACAGCTTTTCGCACAGGTTACAAATCCTCCTATAGATGCGGAAAGAGAAAAGATAGTTACATCCACCTGCGTATACGTAGGAAAGAACGGAAATCTTCTCGAAGAAAAAGCCGAGAACTGTAATGTATTAAAGATTAATAATCCGATACTTTCGGATCTCGATCTGTTAAAGATAGAACACTTAAAAAATCATGGTTTTAAGGTAGCAAAGGTTTCTACACTGTTCTTCAAGGGAACACCTATCAAGAGAGTATTGAGCCATCTGTTTATCCAGGTGGATAAAGTATACCGTGAGGGTGCAGACATCCTGATCCTTACCGACAGGGGAGTTGATGAAAACCATGTAGCGCTTCCTTCGCTTCTGGCAGTTGCAGCTGTTCATAAACATCTGGTAGAGACCAAAAAGTCGACTGCTCTTTCGATAATAGTTGAGACCGGTGAGCCCAGAGAAGTACATCATTTTGCTACACTCCTTGGTTTTGGTGCTTCCGCAGTCAATCCTTATCTGGCACATTCGGCAGTTAAGGAACTCGTGGATGAGGAGTTGCTTGACAAAGATTATTATGCTGCATGTGAGGATTATGACAAGGCAGTGCTCACAGGCATTGTAAAGATAGCATCAAAGATGGGTATCTCAACCATCCAGTCATATCAGGGAAGTAAGATATTTGAAGCCATAGGTATTTCAGAGGATGTTATAGATAAATATTTCACAGGTACCGTATCGAGAGTCGGCGGTATCACTTTGGAAGACATCGGCAAAGCCGTAGATACCCAGCACAGTAAAGCATTTGATCCGTTGGGTCTGGCAGTAAACAACGAACTGACAGCTATAGGCAGACACAAATCGAGAAGTCAGGGAGAAAACCACAGGTATAATCCTAATACCATACATATGCTTCAGACCGCTACACGCGAGGGGGACTATAACAAGTTCAAGACTTATACCTCGATGGTAGATGCTGAAGATACAGGATATTTAAGAAGCCTTATAGATTTCAATTATCCTGAACAGACCGTACCTATTGAAGAGGTCGAGAGCGAGGATGAGATCGTAAAGAGATTCAAGACCGGTGCTATGTCTTACGGTTCAATCTCAGAGGAGGCTCATACCGCTTTGGCTATAGCTATGAACCGTCTGCATGGCAGGTCGAACAGCGGTGAGGGCGGAGAAAGTGATGAAAGGATCGCTACCGCAGGCACAGCCAATGACAGGAGTTCCAAGATAAAGCAGGTAGCTTCGGGACGTTTCGGAGTTACCAGTGCATACCTTATAAGTGCGGAAGAGATACAGATAAAGATGGCTCAGGGTGCAAAACCCGGTGAAGGCGGACACCTCCCCGGAAAAAAGGTATATCCCTGGATAGCAAAGACCAGACATTCAACCCCCGGTGTAAGCCTTATTTCTCCTCCTCCTCATCATGATATTTATTCCATAGAGGATCTGGCAGAACTTATATATGATTTAAAAAATGCGAATAAAAAGGCCAGGATATCTGTAAAACTGGTATCTGAGGCCGGTGTAGGAACTATCGCCAGCGGCGTTGCTAAAGCAGGTGCATCCGTAATCCTTATTTCGGGATATGACGGTGGAACAGGAGCCGCACCTTTAAGTTCGATACATAATGCTGGTCTTCCTTGGGAACTGGGTCTGGCTGAGACTCATCAGACACTTGTTGCAAACGGACTTAGAAATAAAGTAAGGATAGAGACCGACGGCAAGCTCATGAGCGGCAGGGATGTAGCCATAGCTGCCATACTCGGTGCCGAGGAATTCGGATTTGCGACTGCTCCGCTTGTTACTTTGGGCTGCGTGATGATGAGAGTATGTAACCTTGATACATGCCCCATGGGTATTGCTACACAGAATCCCGAGTTACGTAAGCGTTTTGCAGGAAAGCCGGAATATGTAGAGAACTTCATGAGATTTATCGCCAGAGAACTTAGGGAATATATGGCAAAGCTCGGTGTCAGAAGCATCGATGAACTGGTAGGAAGAACGGATCTCTTAAAGAAGAGAGAGGAAGTTTCCGGTGCAGATGTAAGCAGTTCTCACGTCGGCAGGAAAAATGCAGAGAAGATAGATCTTGACAGGATCCTTTTCGATATGTCAAAAGTAAGCCGTAAGGAGCAGGTTTTCAGTTCCAAATATCTGTTTGATTTTAAGCTCGAAAGTACAAAGGATGAGAGCGTACTCTTAAGAGACAAGAGTATCCAGAAGGTTATAGACGGAAAAGGTTCATCGGACAAGACTAAAGTGTCCGTGGATATAAAGAATACAGACAGAACATTCGGAACACTGCTTGGAGCAGAGATTACACGCAAGAATCCCAAAGGACTTCCGGAAGATAGTATCGTAGTTGATTGTAAGGGAGCAGGAGGACAGAGTTTTGGCGCATTTGTTCCCAAGGGTCTGACTTTGAAGATTACGGGAGATGCAAATGATTATCTCGGAAAAGGCCTGTCGGGCGGCAAGATTATAGTTAAGGCTCCCGATGATGCAAAATACGATCCGAGCACCAATGTTATAGCAGGTAATGTTGCACTTTACGGAGCTACATCCGGTGAATGCTATATAGCAGGTATGGCCGGTGAACGCTTCTGTGTCAGAAATTCAGGCGCTACTGCAGTAGTGGAAGGCGTAGGTGAACATGGCTGTGAATATATGACAGGTGGTGTGGCAGTAATCCTGGGACCTACAGGTAAAAACTTCGCAGCCGGTATGAGCGGCGGTGTCGCTTATGTACTCGATGAGGGGAACAAGCTATACAGGAACCTGAATAAGCAGCTGGTAAGCCTCAAAGCGGTAGAGAGCAAGGAAGACATAGAGAAGCTCAAGGGTATTATAGAAAAGCATGCTGCAGCTACAGACTCCAAAAAGGCTAAAGAGATTCTGGTAGATTTTGATTCTTATATAGGTAGCTTCAAGAAGATAATCCCCGTTGATTATCAGAAGATCATGAGCCTGATAGATGAAAATATATTAAAGGGTTTGAGCAGAGAGGAAGCTCAGATAGATGCATTTACCGATTTTATCGGCAGCAAGTAAAAGAGGTGGAAAAAACAAGGAGGAACACGACATGTGCTCGATCATGACATACTGCGAGAAAGAAGCAGATCTTGAAAAATTTAAGGAGGGCTTTGAGAAGACTGTATCACGTGGACCGGATGATTCACGTATCATAGATACAGGAAACGGAATCATGGGTTTCCACCGTTTGGCCATCATGGGACTTCATGATGAGGGAATGCAGCCGTTTGAAGCGAGAGGCAGTTACTGTGTATGTAACGGCGAAATATATGATTTTAAGATCTTGAGGGATATGCTGGTTGAGAAAGGATATACCTTTAAGAGCGAGAGCGACTGTGAGATCCTGCTTCCTTTATATTTTGAATACGGTACCGAAATGTTCAGGATGCTCGATGCCGAATTCGCATGCGTGATATATGACGGAAAAACAGGTGAATATATAGCCGCCAGGGATCCGATAGGAATCAGGCCACTGTACTACGGCTATGACAAGAACGGTGCGATAGTATTTGCCAGTGAGGCAAAGAACCTTATAGGAATAGTAAAGGATGTCAGACCTTTCCCTCCCGGACATTTTTATAAAAAAGGAAAATTTATCTGCTATAATGAGATATCTAAGGTTGAGAAAGTAAACCATGACGATATGGAGACTATTTTCTCAAAAATACATGACAAACTCGTATCGGGTGTCGAAAAAAGACTTGTGGCTGATGCCAAGGTAGGATTCCTTCTTTCCGGAGGACTTGATTCGTCACTTGTATGTGCGATAGCAGCCAAAAAATCCGATAAGCCTATCCGTACATTTGCCATAGGTATGAGGGAGGATGCCATCGACTTAAAATATGCAAAGCAGGTGGCTGACTACATAGGAAGCGATCATACGGAAGTATTTATGACTCCCGAAGAGGTTATAAGCTCTCTGGAAAAAGTCATCTATATTCTGGGAACATACGATATCACGACCATCAGAGCGAGCATGGGAATGTATCTGGTATGTAAAGCCATCCATGAAACTACGGATGTGAGAGTATTGCTCACAGGTGAGATCTCGGATGAGCTTTTCGGATATAAATATACGGATTTTGCACCGAATGCCGAGGAATTCCAGAAGGAAGCAGAGAAGAGGATAAGGGAGCTTCATATGTATGATGTGCTCCGTGCCGACAGATGTATTTCGGTAAACTCTCTTGAGGCGCGTGTTCCTTTCGGTGATATTGATTTCGTAAAATATGTAATGTCGATAGATCCCGAGAAGAAGATGAACAAGTACGGGAAAGGAAAATATATACTCCGAAAAGCTTTTGAAAAAGGCGATTATCTTCCCGATGAGATCCTGTGGCGTGAAAAGGCTGCGTTCTCGGATGCTGTAGGACATTCGATGGTCGACTACTTAAAAGAATACGCCGAAGAACAGATTTCCGATGAGGAATTTGAGAAGGAGTGCAAAAAATACAGCCATGCCACACCGTTTACAAAAGAATCTCTTCTGTACCGCAGGATATTTGAAAAGTATTATCCCGGTCAGTCGGAAATGGTGGTTGACTTCTGGATGCCCAACAAGTCATGGGAGGGCTGTAATGTAAACGATCCTTCTGCCAGAGTTCTTTCGAACTACGGTGACAGCGGTAAATAATTCCTGTCAATATATACTTATTGTTTTGTTTACATTCGGACAAAGTTGTAGTATAATGTGAGCATCTTACAAATCTGGACGAGGGGACAAGTTATGCTTACATTTGTACTGGGTCTGGTTATACTTATAGGCGGGGGAGCTCTTTACGGTGCATTATGCCAAAAGGTTTTTTCTCCCGATGACAGAAAAACTCCGGCTTATACTAAAAATGATGGTGTTGATTATGTGCCGATGTCAAAATGGAAGAACTCCCTGATAAATCTGTTGAATATTGCGGGAACGGGTCCTATACTCGGACCGATACAGGGTATTCTGTTCGGACCTATAGCGTTTATCACCATTCCGATAGGTTGTGTTATAGGCGGTGCCATGCATGATTATTTCACCGGTATGATATCTGTCAGAGAGGGCGGTATCCAGATGCCCGAGATGATAAAGATGAATACCAATGCCGCGATACATAAGATTTATACGCTGTTTATATGTATTGTCACATTCCTGGTTGGCGTGGTATTTATCTATACACCTGGTGATATTATGTCTACCCAGGTGTTCGGATTCGGAGGAACTGCAGGAGAGCCTTCGACATGGATCATCTATTCATGTATATTTATTTATTATCTTATCGCAGCGGTTTTACCCATAGATAAGATTATCGGAAAAGTATACCCGTTGTTTGGAGCTGTGCTTTTGCTGTCGGCTGTCGGTGTGTTCGTTATGATGTTTGTAAAAGGAAGTAGCCTTGCGGAAGTATGGGGATCCTGGAATCTGAACGGATTTGACTTCGGTGCTTATTTTAGCAGCGAGCATTTTATACCGACGTTTTTTATCACGGTTGCGTGCGGTATTCTTTCAGGTTTCCATTCTACACAGATAACGCTGGTTACGAGAACTATTCAGCATGAAAAAGAAGGGCGTTTTACCTTTTATAACATGATGATCGTGGAAGGATTTATCGCCATGGTCTGGGCAGCAGGTGCGATGGCTATGATCGGTGAAGGTGCCGAAAATATGGGCATCACGATGCAGCAGACCGAGACGGGCTGGGGATATTTCATGATGGTGGAAGGCCGGCTTAAAGCGATATCCGCTACCAGTGTGGTCGGTGTTGTATGTAAAAACATGCTGGGATCTGTCGGTGGTATTATCGCCATCATAGGCGTTATAGTTCTTCCCATCACTTCGGGTGATACGGCGCTTCGTTCGGTACGAATTGTTCTGGCGGATACGTTTAAGATAAAGCAGGATAAAGGTGCCAAAAGACTTGTGCTTGCGGTTCCGATATTTGCACTTGCGTATGTGGTGCTTATCATAGCCAAGACGAATCCGAACGGGTTCAATATAGTTTGGAGATATTTCGGCTGGTCGAACCAGACAGTCTCAATATTTGCACTGGCTTCGATACTTATCTGGCTTATGCAGCATGACAGGAAAAAATATCTGTGGATACCTCTTATCCCGTTAATGTTTTATTCCTTCGTCACATGCTCATATCTGATGGGTGCACAGATAGGTTTTTCACTGCCGTACGGAGTGTCTCTCGTTATCGGATTATCGTTTGCAATCATGGTAGCAGCGCTCTCGATTTACCGTGGAAATAAAAAGACAATAAAAAATTAAAAAAGTGATTGACAAATCAAAAATTTAGGTATACAATACGAACCATAGAGGCAATGAGGTCTTTGGGTGTAAACTCAGAGACCTTATTTCTTTTTGAAAGTGGATTGTATTCACAAATTAATAATGTAAAAGGCAAGGGAGTCTTGTATATTTGTTTTAGGGCAAATAATGCAGGACTCTCTTTAATATTTCAAAGAAAAGAGGATTTACTATGAAAACTGTATCTGATTATTTTGGATGTAACGTGTTTGACGACAGAGTGATGAAGTCGGTGCTTCCCGCAGATGTGTACAAGTCACTGAGACGTACTATCGATGAGGGAAAAAAGCTTGAAGCAAGCGTTGCCAATGCAGTAGCTCTTGCTATGAAGGACTGGGCAGTAGAAAAGGGTGCTACTCAGTTTACTCACTGGTTCCAGCCTCTTACAGTTATTACTGCGGAAAAGCATGACAGCTTTATCGAGCCTTCACCCGATGGCGGCGTTATCATGGAGTTCTCAGGAAAAGAGCTGATCAAGGGCGAGCCTGATGCATCATCATTCCCCAGCGGCGGACTTCGTGCAACATTCGAAGCCAGAGGATATACAGCATGGGATCCCACATCATATGCATTTATAAAAGATAATACACTTTGCATTCCTACCGCTTTCTGTTCATACGGTGGAGAGGCACTGGATAAAAAGACACCTCTTCTTCGTTCTATGGAAGCATTGAACAAGCAGGCACTTCGTATTCTGAAACTCTTCGGAAACGAGGATGTTAAGCGTGTTACCACTTCGGTCGGACCCGAGCAGGAATACTTCCTGGTTACCAAGGAAATGTATAATAAGCGTGAGGATCTGAAGTTCACCGGACGTACACTTTTCGGTGCAAAGCCTCCTAAGACACAGGAAATGGATGACCATTATTTCGGAACCATCCAGCCCAGAGTTCAGGAGTACATGAAAGACCTTAATGACGAACTTTGGAAACTCGGTGTACTTGCAAAGACAGAGCACAATGAGGTTGCTCCCGCACAGCACGAGCTGGCACCTATTTACTCGACTACAAATATTGCTACAGACCAGAACCAGCTGACCATGGAGATCATGCAGAAGGTTGCTGCACGTCACGGACTTGTTTGTCTGCTTCATGAGAAGCCATTTGCAGGTGTAAACGGTAGTGGTAAGCATAACAACTGGTCTATCGGAACAGATACAGGCGTAAACCTTCTCTCACCCGGAGATACACCTTATGAGAATGCTCAGTTCCTGACATTCCTTTGCGCAGTTATCAAGGCTGTTGATGATTATCAGGATCTGCTGAGACTTTCTGTTGCTACAGCAGGCAACGATCACAGACTTGGAGCTAACGAGGCACCTCCCGCAGTTATCTCTATTTTCCTGGGCGAAGAGCTGAACGGTATCCTTGAGGCTATTG
>JAEEKN010000199.1 GCA_016282435.1 Lachnospiraceae bacterium
CAGGATCCATGAAGTTCTCAATGTCCTTTTCAGTTCCCCACCGGGCAGAACCATACTCATAACCGCGCCGGTATTTTTTGGCGTTCTTCTTTTTCACATAAACTATAAACCAAATCAAAGTGCCTGTTATGATACCACCCAGCAAGTCATATCCATTGAAGCTTGGAAAGATGTTTTCAAAGGCTTTACCAAGGTTTCCCAGGCTCTTTACCAGACGCATAAAGAAGTTCTTATCTGTAGTCAGCCTGAAGGAATAGGTCATCTTGTTGCCAAAATACCCGAAAATGATATAAGGCAGGGCTTTCTTTATAAGCTTTGAGACATTAACCTTCTTCATCTTCTTTGATAGGTTATACATCAGCTTACTCTTTGAATGCCCTGCCTTATGCCTTGCAGATTTCTTTTTCTTCTTTGTTACCACTGTACTCATAAGGATCTCTCCTTATGCTTATGCTTTTCTTTAGACCTCTGCTTGTTAATCGTCTTTCGCAACTCTTCGTATTCCCTAAGTTTCTGTTTCATAGGCTTCTTAAGCTTTTCCTCTTCGTTCTTTTTTATGAATTCCTTGAATGCCAATGTCATAGAAGCCCTATCCCTAGATTTAAAGAAGATGAAATATCTTGGAGGATTCTCTGTTGCATCTTTCTTAATGGCACAGTCTATGTTGTATTTCTTTGCAACCTTGTCAAAAGTACGTATGTTATATTCCTTTATCGGAAGATCCTCTGTTCCGGTATTCTGCGCCATAAGATCCTTGAATTTTATCTTGCCATGTTCCTGCGCTTTGGCATTCTGCCTTTCTATTGCATGACGGTTAAGAGCCTGATGCTCATTTGCCAGGAATCGCTGCATCGCCCTTGCCAGGACTCCCGCACTCATCTTGCTCGTACTCACCATCATCGTAGCTACCCGCTGGTTAACTTCTTCTTCCATGTTTGCTCCTCTCCAAACAAAAAAAGTGCAGGGACAAGAGTTATTCTCCTATTCCTGCACTTTCGCTGTTTTTTATTCTATTATAATTCTATCAAAGATACACCCTGTTCAATACCTGCACTAATCTTTTGGAGCGCCACAATAGCTTCTTCCTCAGTTTCAAAATAACAAAGGTTTTCCCATGCAGACATTCTTGTCTGAACAGTCAGGGTTCTTCCGTCAACCCTTAAGCCTCCGTAGCATGTAAGAACCTTCTTTTTATCAGGACCCATGACTCTGGTTTTGTTACGAGCCTGGACTAGCGTTCCATCCTTAAGTACAAATTGATGATCTGCTAAAAACTGTTCTATTCCCTCAGTAAAATACTCAGAAATATTATCAGATATGGCATCATCGACTGCATCCCTGAGTTCATCAGCCAAATCCTCAAATTTATCTTCCACAGCTGATTCTACAGCATCCTCCACAGCAGATATTATCTCATCCAAATCTTCTTCCTTCATCGATAAACCTCCTCCGTGTATTTACGAATACTTTATGCATATTTCGTCTATTGGAAAGTATATAGAACTGGCATGTGTTTGTCAAATGATTCTGCAGATATTTAGGTATTTAGGATATTTTTATAGTTTTCCCGTAAGCATCTTCACAATATTCACAAATATCTTTACTATAGCCATCATAAGCATCGCTCCGCCTATAAGACCTCCAATAACTGCATTTAAGGCAAATACTCCGACTGCTCCGGTGATACCGTAACTCTTTGGGATAAGTTTCAGGCACATGAACTTTATCCCGAACGGGAATCCAGCCATAACCCAGAACAGGAAATAGTTGAATCCTTCAGGTCTGTTACAGACCGGGTAACATATTGCAAGCCATAGTAGTATTCCAAGTACCGGTAGTATAATCTTTGTCATCAGGTTCTTCATCGTCTGCCCCTCCTTCAAGATTGATTTTTTTGATTTCCTCCATATCCCTTTCGACATTGATATCCAGATCAGGCTTTGCTCTTATGCTCTTAAAAATAGTTTTCAGGACAAGATTAAATTCACTAATACTATCTTCTTCCAGAAAAATACACGCACAGTTTTCAAAACCTTCATATCCGGGTATTAGCACTCGAAACAGCTTTATCCCTGCCTTTAAACAGATCCAGTTTTTTGATGCCTCCGCCTTTCGGACCTTTTTCCATTTTTTCATTTCATCGGAAAAAATGATCGCTGTCTTTAAAGCCGGGATAAACAGTTCCAGTAAAATATCAACGGTTCCCTTGCTCATATATTCTATCTTCAGTCCGGCTTTTCTGGCATAAAATATAACGCTTTTCAGCTTGACCTGATGCTTTTCATAATGAATGCAGAACGGACAGCGGCGATCCTTTATGCGTTCCGGAATGGTTGCCCGCCAGACATGACCCCTGCTGCATTTCCAGTAAAAAATCTGTATGGAACTTATGATGATATTATCCGGTTTAAAGTTTACATTACTTCCATAGTCCCACTCGGATGCAATATCCGGATAAACTGTCGCAAGGTCATTAACACCCTTTCTGGCAATGTTGTTCTTACAGAGCAGACACCCTTTTCCTTTTGACCTTCTCCAGATCATTGTCTTCCACTCATATCCGCAAATTCTGCATTTCCACCAGGCCATGTGTGCAGAACCCCATGTAAACTCTGAAGGTTTATGCGGATAATTTTTTTCTGACCATTCTTTTGCAATCTCCGGGTAAAGTGATTCAAAATCATTTATCCCGGGTTGTACCAGAACTCCATGGCATACAGGACATCCTTTACCGTTAGATCGGTAACGAACCGGAGCCTCCCATCTGTGACCGCATTTTCCTTTCCACATTACCCTTTTGGAAGATCCATATGCAACTTTCCACGGAGTCAGCTCACCATTTGACTCATCCCATTCCGATATCAGTTCAGGATGTTTTTCTGCCAAGCTTATCATATGACTCCTCCGTATTTTGCCCTCATCTTCTCGAGATAATCCGTATCGGATACAAAATCCCTGTGCATATCATGCTGTACTTCCTGCTGATAATAGTGGTTCATGGGTCAGTATACCGTCACATCATATTTCCTGACTCTTCTCATATTGGAGAGCAATACAGGGGCTATTATCGCCAGGTTACAGATCAGTGTTCCAATAATGCCGAGTAACGAAGGACGTATAAGATGC
>JAEEKN010000200.1 GCA_016282435.1 Lachnospiraceae bacterium
AATCTGGTCTTTGATATGGAGCCGTCAGCCTCGATGAAAGGATACTTGATGTGCCAGAAATGTCCCTGCTGCTCCTCGTAATTAACCTCTGCATCAGAGATGGATGTCTGACAAACAGGACACCAGTTAACTATACGAGATCCCTTATATATCCAGCCCTTGTCATAAAGCTTTGTGAATACCTCGGTAACGGCCTTGTTACAGCCCTCATCCATGGTAAATCTCTCACGCTCCCAGTCACAGGATGAACCGAGCTTCTTCAACTGGCTTACAATTCTTCCGCCGTATTCCTTTTTCCAAGCCCATGCACGCTCAAGGAATTTCTCACGTCCGAGTTCTTCCTTTGAGGTACCTTCTTTTTTAAGTGTCTCAACAATCTTTGCCTCGGTAGCTATGGAAGCATGGTCTGTACCGGGCTGCCAGAGTGCATTATACCCCTGCATACGCTTGAAACGGATAAGGATATCCTGCATTGTGTTATCAAGCGCGTGTCCCATGTGGAGCTGGCCCGTAATATTGGGAGGCGGGATCACGATGGTGAAGGGTTTCTTTGTTTCATCTACTTCTGCATGGAAGTATCTCTTCTCTACCCATTTTGAGTAGAGGCGGTCTTCGATCTGTTTCGGATCGTAGGTTTTTGCCATTAATTCTTTCTCTGCCATATAAAGCTCCTTTCTTTTCTGTTACTATTCGCGCTTGACAAAAAACACTCATAAACCCTCCCGGCTTCGCCGTGAGCCAATGCTATGCAGCTTATGTTTACTATTGTTTTGCGAATAGTAACTATCTCAACAAATATAGCCCCCACCGCATAAGGACGATGAGGGCTATCGTGATACCACCTTAATTCACCGGAGAGTCAGCCAATCAATAAACAAACCCGTGTTCCGGTCTCATTTACGCAAGCTCTAACAAGCTGCTCGTCTGTAACGGGACTTCCCGATGTCTCCTACTTCAACCTCCGATATTCCTGCCATACTATATCCTGCTACCAACACATGTAAAGCATGAATTCTCAGGTTTCCTTCAGAAACACTGCTCAGGAGCTACCTTCATTAAACTTTCATGAGACAACCTTTCAGCCTTGGATTGTCCTCTCTGCCACTTCCGCTTAACTAATCCTCTCCGTCAATGCATTTCAAATATATGAGCGAATTATAAAATAAAATAATAAACTTGTCAACCTATTTTTTGTAAAAATTCAAACTCGCCCAATTTACTTCCGGATTTTAATCTTTTACCATTATCCTTCCGCTACCGCAGTCTCAAATACCAGGTCCGCTGCTTTGTTGATCTTCAGCTGCTCTGCCATATATGTTCTGCCGGGTACGCCATTCAGTTCTTCGAGTTTGTTGTAAAAATCGTTGACATCAGCGTATGCATATGTCTTCATCTGCTCCGCAGAGAACTCATCTACTTCCTCATCGGTCACCTGGAATCTCTCGGCTTCAGCTATAGCTGAAAGTATAAACTCGTATCTGACTCTCAGGTCTGCCTCGGCACGCACCATATCGTTGTACTGTTCTTCGGTGATTCCGAGATATGTGGTATAATATCCTACAGCATCGATTCCATAAGCACTCATAAATGCGGAATCGTTATATGCCTTTTTGCTCTTTACTCCCCTCTCTATAGCTGCGTCTATATCCATATTGAATGTACAGGAGTCGATAAGCTTCTCGATAACTTCATAGTCCCTCTCTACTTCGGCATCCTCTTCTTTGCTTGCTTTAAGCTGTGTTCTGACATATTCTTTATACGCTTCCACAGTTTCATATTTATTATCTGTCTTCTCTGCTACCAAAGCATCGGTCATTTCAGGCACTTTGTATTCGTAGATACCATTAAGTGTTATATCAAATACAACCTTCTGGCCTGCAAGATCTGCATTCTTATAGTTTTCAGGGAAAGTACAATCTATCGAGAATGACTCGCCCTTTTTATGTCCTTTTACGCCAGCTTCAAAATCAGGAATATATGTATTGGAACCAATCTTAAGGCTGGGATTTGTTCCGGTACCACCCTGGAATGCCACTCCATCCTTTAATCCCTTATAGGCTACATCCACTACGTCACCATCCTGTACAGTATCCCTGCCTTCGATTTCTACCAGATATTTGTAGGAATCTGCAAATTTGTCAACCTGCTCCTGAACCTCTTCTTCAGTAACTTCTGTGTCCATAGGCTTATAGGTGATCCCTGTGTACTGGCCCAGAGTAACATCACCTGTCTTATATCCCGTAATAAGATTTCTTCCTTCTTTCTGGAACTGAAGGACCTCGCTTGTGGTCGATGCTCCGGAATTTGAAGATTCAGTAGGAGTCGTATTTTGATTGTCTCCCGTTTCATCTTTTTTCCCACATGCGGTAAACGCCAAACACAAAATACAGATAAAAATAATTCCTAATGTCTTTTTCATTTTTTCCTCTCTTATTACACTAATTTTTCTTTGAGTATGTACACATCATGTCACGGATTGCTTCGTTGCAAGCAACTCTCGCAATCCTACAAACACCTCGAATCCCACGATTTTCCATGGAAAATCGCTACTTCTCGGTGTTTGGGCG
>JAEEKN010000201.1 GCA_016282435.1 Lachnospiraceae bacterium
CAGGTTCCGATACTACTATTTATGATTATGTATATGATTTCCTCGGAAATTGTGTGTATATGGTCACAAAGAACGAAGATGAATCGGGATATGTTAATAACAGCACCAGATATCATTATTATAACGGTGATTTCATCGGGGATGCACCTGTTTATGAAGATGGTTTTACAAGTCCTGTCGGAAGTAATCTGTTTAACTCGAAATCATATACATCTTCAGGGTTTACCGTAGTAAATGATGTAAAAGCATTTTTGGAGGCTGTAAAGCCCGGTGCGGGGATCATAATAGAACCCGGATATTATAACTTAAGCGAATTTGTGGAGAATCAGACCCCCGATACATGGAATAAGAGCCACAAGTATGTAAAACTGGTAAATAACGATGTGGATGGTCTTGAGATAGTGATCGAGGGTGTGGATGACCTGATGATAAGCGGAGGAACCGCAAACAGGGAAGAAACATATATCGCTATCGACCCCAGATATTCGGCAGTATTCAGATTTGAAAACTGCTCCAATCTGCAGCTCAACTCATTTACCGCAGGCCATACCGACAGGGGTACCTGTGAAGGCAATGTTATAGATCTTTATAACTGCAAGAACGTAGGTCTGTACGGAACAGAACTGTTCGGATGCGGCGTTCTTGGACTCGGTATCTATGAAGGCAGCGGCAATGTCAGAGTATACAATTCGGTTATCCGTGACTGTGAATACGGTCCCGTGGATATATATGATACGACCGGAACCGTAGAGTTTAACTGCTGTCTCATGTATGGTTCGGGCGGCGGCGGAGTTATCAATCCCGGAAACTATGAGGTTGTCTTCAAAAATTGTTCATTCGGCGAGAACGAGACCAACAAATACGCTTTTGAAGAAACCGCTAAATTAACGGATTGTCTGTTCGGAGAGGTAACCCATTATCCCGAATACGGATATTAAATAATATTTTTCTTGACAAATCAGCTGTCAAGGCGTATACTTTCACTAAAATTTATAATGATACTGTAAATAAGGACGTAAAAAGATGAAAAATTCATTTAACTTTGCATCATATTATTACTTTTATTATTACTTTACTTGTACGAAGTAAGGTTAATTTGTGATGCAGAGTGACATGAGAAAAATTCATGAATTTGATGCGGAGCAGGTTAACCTGTTCCGCTTTTTTACTGTCATACCTCGGACAAGAGGGTTACAGTACTGAAAGGAAGGTAGAAAAATGATCGTAGTACTCAAAAAAGAAGCAAATCAGGCAAAGCAGGACCAGTTGATCGACTGGCTTAAGGGAATGGGACTCGGAATCCATATCTCTAAAGGTGAATACCAGACCGTACTGGGACTTATAGGTGATACCAGCAAGGTGGATATGGATCTCATCGGAAGTCTTGACATAGTGGATTCCGTGAAGCGCGTAACGGACACATTTAAGTGCGTAAACCGTCAGTTCCATCCCGATGATACTGTAGTAAGTGTAGGGGATGTGAAGATCGGTGGTGGAAATTTTGCCATGATAGCAGGTCCCTGTTCAGTAGAGTCCGAGGCTCAGATTGTGGAAGTGGCAAAGGCTGTAAAAGCAGCGGGAGCAAATCTTCTCCGCGGCGGTGCTTTTAAGCCCCGTACTTCACCCTATGATTTTCAGGGATTAAAAGCAGAAGGTCTGGAACTGTTAAGAATTGCCAGAAAGGAAACAGGCCTCCCCATAGTTACCGAGATTATGAGCGTATCGGATCTGCCTCTGTTTGAGGATGTGGATATCCTTCAGGTAGGTGCCCGCAATATGCAGAATTTTGACCTCTTAAAAGAACTCGGACAGTTCGGAAAGCCGGTTCTCTTAAAGAGAGGACTTGCAAATACATTAAAGGAACTTCTGATGAGTGCCGAATACATCATGGCTAGCGGCAATGAGCAGGTAATCCTGTGCGAGCGTGGTATCAGGACATACAGCGATTATATGAGAAATACCCTCGATCTTTCAGCTGTTCCCATGCTTCATGAGCTGTCGCATCTTCCCGTGATCGTAGATCCGAGCCATGCTACGGGTATAGCGAGGATGGTTCCTCCTATGGCTCTTTCGGCTGCAGCATGCGGTGCCGACGGACTGATAATCGAGGTTCATAACGATCCTATACATGCGCTGTGTGACGGAGCTCAGAGCCTGAAGCCCGAAGAGTATGCTAAGCTTGTAAAGAAGGTTGAAGCAGTGCGTGCAGCGATACAATAAAACAGAGGTGACTTTGACTATTAAGGAAAGGGCATAGGTTAGAATTATGACAGTAGGAGTAGTCGGACTCGGACTTATAGGAGGCTCATTTGCAAAGGCATATCACACTGCCGGTGAAAAGGTACTGGCAAGAGAACTCGATAAGTCGGTCTTAAGTTTTGCAGAACTCAGCGATGATGTGGACGGAGAACTGACAAAGGAAAATATAAAGGACTGCGATCTGATACTTATATGTGTATACCCGCAGGCGGTGATAGATTTCTTAAAGGAATTCGGTCCTTCTATCGGAAAACATCCTGTGGTCATAGACTGCTGCGGTACAAAACGCGTACCCATGACAGAGGGCATGAAGATAGCTGAAAAGTACGGATTTTTATATGTGGGCGGACACCCGATGGCTGGTACCCAGTATTCGGGATTCAAATATGCAAAAGAGAATATGTTTAAGGGCGCGCCCATGGTTATAGTGCCTCCGGAATATGATAATATTATGCTTCTGGACAGGATAAAAGAACTGCTGGCACCCGCAGGATTCAGGAAGATTACCGTGACCACAGCTGAAAAGCACGATGAGATGATAGCTTTTACTTCGCAGCTGGCACATGTGGTATCGAATGCGTATGTAAAAAGTCCTACGGCCACGAAGCACAAGGGTTTTTCTGCGGGCAGCTACAAGGATATGACAAGAGTTGCATGGCTTAATCCGCAGATGTGGGCGGAGCTGTTCCTGGACAACAGGGATTATCTGATAAATGAGATCGATCTTCTGATAAGGAATCTTACAGAATATCGTGATGCTATAGAAAAAGGCGACAGGGAACGTCTGGTGAAGATACTGGATGACGGTAAGAAGCGCAAGGAAGAGGTTGACGGCTAAAGGAACGGCGTTTTCGAGTAGATATTTATAAAACAGAAAGCAGGTTTACAGGGTATGGAGAGAATAACCGTAAATGCATCGACAGATTATGAGGTAATGATAGGACGCGGTCTTTTGGAAAGGGCGGGAGACTTGATTTCTATGGCAATTGCCGGTAAAAATAAGGCAGAGAAGCCGGGGGAGGTCGTTTCAGCAGGGAATCCAAACACCGGAAAAACAGCTGTGATAGTATCGGATGACAATGTATTCCCTCTGTACGGCGAAAAGCTGAAAAAAAGCCTGCAGGATGCGGGATTTAACACTTTGGAATTCGTGTTCCCTCACGGAGAGAAGAGCAAGAGCTTAAAAACATACGGTGAACTTCTGGAGTTCATGTGTGAGAAACGTGTGAGAAGAAGTGATATGATAGTGGCTCTCGGAGGAGGTGTAGTGGGAGATCTTTCGGGATTTGCCGCAGCGACATATCAGAGAGGCATAGACTTTATACAGGTTCCGACCAGTCTGCTCGCGGCTGTCGATTCGTCAGTGGGAGGAAAAACCGCTGTGGACCTTACAAACGGGAAAAACCAGGTGGGTGCTTTCTACCAGCCGCGTCTTGTGGTATGCGATACAGATACCCTGTCCACGCTTCCCAAGGAGGAATATGCCTGCGGATGCGGTGAGATTATCAAATATGCCATCTTGGAGAGCGATGAGTTTTTTGAAGAGCTGCTTAAAACGCCGGTGTCCGATCAGTATGAAAAGGTGATCTCCACCTGTGTTACCATAAAAAAACATTATGTCGAAAATGATGAGTTTGATACGGGACTTCGTATGAAGCTGAACCTGGGACATACATTCGGACATGCAGTAGAGACCTGCAGCGGATATACCATACTTCACGGACAGGCTGTGGGCATGGGAATAGCGGCTGTGACCAAAGCTGCTTCTGAGATGGGGCTGTGCTCAAAGGGGACTTTGACAAGGATACTTGAGCTCCTTGATAAATATGAGCTCTTAAGGGAAATTACGTATGGTATCGATGAAATGTACGAGAACATACGCGTGGATAAAAAGAATTCGGGAAGTATCACAAACCTGATAGTACCCGTAGCCATAGGCAATTGCAAGATTATGAAGATTCCTACCGAGAAGCTTAAAGGCTGGCTCGAAGAGGGCGGTGTCGGACCTGAAAATGCCTAAAGGAAATGCTGTAGACGTTTTTGAGGTGACATTGACGGAGAAGATATACTTTTATGAGTATATACAGAATAACAGGAAAATACATACGTTAATAAGTATAAAAGGTGAACATATATGGTTACAAAAACAGTACTTCCGGGTGAGGTGAGCGGATGTGTGACTGTCCCGGCATCAAAGTCGTGGGCTCACAGGCTACTGATAACAGCGGCACTGTCCGAAAAGCCAAGTGTCATAGAATGTGATGGGATATCAAAAGATATATCCGCAACCGTAAAGTGTCTGAACGGACTGGGTGCGGATATCAAAATAGCAGATGAAAAACGGGAATCTTCAAAAAGTACAGTCATAAAGGTGAATCCCGTAAAGAAAACAGTGGATCATTCGGGACAGAGCGCTTTGTACTCACCACTGTTATGCGGGGAGAGCGGTTCCACTTTGCGTTTTCTGATACCTGTGGTAGGGGCATTGGGTGCAAATGCTGTATTTCACATGGAGGGACGTCTTTCGGAACGTCCTCTGGGCCCGCTTATCGAAGTTCTCTCCGAGCACGGAATGAGCTTCCGCAAGGACGGAAAGTACCTGTATTGTTCAGGAAAACTTAACAGCGGACGATTCAGCATACCCGGGAATATTTCTTCACAGTATATATCCGGGCTTCTTATGGCACTGCCCGTTATAGAGGGTGACAGCGTGCTGGAGATTACCGGAACGATAGAGTCCGGCGATTATATAGCCATGACTGTGAGAGCCGTAGAAGAAGCAGGGATAAAACTTGAAAAAAAAGATAACACATATTTTATTAAAGGCGGCCGGAAGTTTGATGTGCCCGAAAATCCTGTGGTTGAAAAGGACTGGTCCTCCGCGGCATTCCCACTGTCCATGGGAGCATTCAGTAAAGAAGGAATGACGGTTTCGGGACTTAATCTGTATTCGGTTCAGGGTGATAAGGAGATAGTAAATATACTGGAGCGCTTCGGTGCCGGGATATCAGTTATAACGGGTGATACGGATGAAGCCGAAGGCATTTTTACGCTTGATGAGTACAGAAAATACATCGAAAGCCATCCGGATGAGCGGGCAAAACAAGTATCTGTGAGGGTAAAAAAAGACAATTTAAAGGGTCAGATCATAGATGCATCGGCCATTCCGGATCTGGTTCCGGTGATAAGCACGGTAGCCGCGGGAGCTGAAGGAGAGACCGTGATCACACATGCCGAGAGGCTTCGTATCAAGGAGTCCGACAGACTGGCGACCACCACGGCCATGTTAAAGGCTCTGGGAGCTGATATAGAGGAGACTCCGGATGGGCTCAAGATCAGAGGCTGCGGTGTCTGTAAGACAGAGTCAACCCGTGAAACGGGAAATGCAGGTATTAACGGCGGAGAGACAGAGTCGTTTAACGATCACCGCATAGCTATGTCCGCGGCTGTGGCAGCAGGAATATGCAGGAATCCCGTAACGGTACGGGGTGCGGAGTGCACGGACAAATCCTTCCCCGGATTTTGGGAGATGTTGGAGGCGTTTTCAAGGTGATACTGACGGTTCCTAAGGAAACGGGCAGGAAGATTATACGGAAAAGATAGACATTACTAAGGATAAATAAAAAGCCGGAATCAGATTAATATAGTCAGGAGACCAGATAAATATGAGCAGCAGCTTTGGAAATAATATTAAACTTACTATATTCGGACAGTCGCATTCTAAAGGTATAGGTATGACTCTTGAAGGAATACCTGCAGGGAAAAAGATAGATTTTGACAGGCTGTACAGCTTTATGGAGAGAAGGGCACCCGGAAGGAATGCATATTCCACACCCCGTAAAGAAGCGGATAAACCCGAGTTCCTGAGCGGTGTTGTGGGAGATACAACATGCGGGACACCGATAACAGCAGTGATCTACAATACTAATACCCGCTCTCAGGATTATGATATTTTAAAAGATATCCCGCGTCCCGGACATGCTGATTATACAGGTTTTGTAAGATATGGAGAAAGCCGTGATTATACAGGTGGCGGACATTTTTCGGGCAGACTGACTGCTCCTATGTGTATCGCCGGTGGGATTGCACTGCAGTTATTGGCTGAAAAAGGTATTTTTGTCAGCACCAGGATTGCTTCCATAGGTGGAGTACGGGATGAAGGCAACCTTACGGAATACTGTCTAAGGGGATATAAGTCGGGTTCTGCGGAAGGACTACGGGATAACGGGAACGCAGATACCGAAATGTTCAGAAATCCCGGAGCAGAGGGTGATTTCCCTACCATATCGGATGAACAGGGTAGAAAAATGCAGGCTGTCATAGCGGAGAAAAAGGCAGAAGGAGACTCTGTAGGCGGAGTAATAGAATGTGCGATTTTTGGAGTACCTGCCGGTGTGGGTGATCCTATGTTTGATGGCATAGAAAACAGGTTGGCACAGATAATATTCGGAATCCCTGCCGTAAAAGGACTTGAGTTTGGAAACGGCTTTGAGGCAGCAGAAATTACCGGCAGCCAAAATAATGATCCTTTTTATCTCGAAAACGGACAGGTAAAGACCGGGACAAATAATTGCGGTGGTATACTCGGTGGTATATCTGACGGTATGCCGATTACGTTCAGAGTAGCTTTTAAGCCGACTCCTTCCATCGCCAAAGAGCAGGATAGTGTCAACCTGACTACTATGGAAGAAACAAAGCTTGTCGTTCCCGGAAGGCACGACCCGTGTATAGTTCCGAGAGCTGTACCTGTTGTGGAGGCAGCTGCGGCGCTTGCCATATATGATTTTTTAGTGTGATTCATAAATGCGCAAATATTATATTGTAAATTTTTATTATTTTGGGATCGGTTATACCGGTCCCTTTTACACAAAAAAATATTTGCCTAAATTTACTTTTTATGTTATGATACATTTAATACCGTGCTAAATTGATTTACTTGATGAATTTTGGTATGGGGTTTAGCAAATAAAAACTTTCAGGAGGCTATTATGAGCAATATTGATGTTATGTCGGCAAATGCCATCAGAGTATTGGCAGCAGATGCTATTCAGAAGGCTAAGTCAGGTCATCCCGGACTTCCTTTGGGGTGTGCGGATATCGCATATGTTTTATGGGGAAAAGAGATGAACCACAATCCTAAGAACCCTGACTGGAGAAACAGGGACCGTTTCATTCTTTCGGGCGGACATGGTTCTACTTTATTATATTCACTTCTTCATCTGTTCGGATACGGCTTAAAGAAGGAAGATCTTATGCAGTTCAG
>JAEEKN010000202.1 GCA_016282435.1 Lachnospiraceae bacterium
AGAGACTCTCAAAAATCGAATAAGAAATGATCCGGAGCTGAATACTCAGCCCCGGATATTTTTTATGGCCTGGTTCTTTCCCAATCAGGATATTTATCTGTGTCTTTTTCTCTGTTTTCTGCCTTTTCCTGCTCTTTCTTTTCCCGTTCTTCAGGATCTTCTCCAATGTACAAAAGCAGATTGTCACGGTACTTAGTGAGCTCTGAACATTCAGCTTCTGCCTTTTTGTATTCTGCATAGGTCGCATCCCTGTCGTTACAGAGTTTTTCGTACTCGGATTCCAGAGCTTTTACGGATACTTTTTCGGGATCTAATCCAGCGCTTTTGAGTATATCTTCAGCTCCCCAGGCAAGATGAAGATCGTAGGGGTGAGCTCTGTAATATCTGTCCGGATCTGCTGATTTCTTATATGCCCTGACGTATTTCCTTTTTTCAGAATACTGCCTTGCATATGTAAGGGTTTCAAGCATTGATTTTTTCTTTTTATCGAGCGCTGCGGTGGTTCTTTTAGCAGTAGTTGCCTGTTTGTGTAGGGAATCAATCTTTTCATCGATATCCTGTATGGATCTAAAGCCTTTTCCTGCCATCTCTGATCTGAGCTTTGCGGCGAGTTTAAGATTCTCCTTATCGGCCCATTTTTTCAATCCCGGACCGTCTGCGAATTTCTCTGTAGCAGTATCAATGATCGTATCAGGGTGATAAGGCTCTTTTTTGTGAGTCTTGTTTCCGGTCTGTAATGCTTTTTCTATACGTTCTGCTATTCGTTCCTTTGTATATTCTGCACCTAGGGATTTCTCTCTTCCCCTGATCCATCTTTCCTGCCCGGGAGCTCTGAATCCGATATATTTATGAGCTGTTTCTGATATTTCTGAATCCTTGATCTCGTATCCTTTGGCCTTCATGAGAGACAGGAATTCCTCATATGTTTTTGATTCTTTTATCGAGGCATTTATATCCTTCTTAAGCTGCGATTTCCATGATCTACTCCTCTTATCGGAATCCCATTCTGCAAAGGATTTGGAACGACTTTTGGGATTATCATAAACAATGAGTCCTCGCTCTCTGCTTATCTGATCACTTATCTCCCGGATTTGATAATAAGAAGATTTGCAGTCATGATACTTCTTGCTTTTGAAGTTATCAGCAGCGCAGAAGATAATATGATTGTGTATATGATCCTTGTCTATATGAGTCGAGATCACGTAAGAATGTTTTCCTTGCAGGAGACGGTCTGCGAGTTCTTTTCCGACTTCATGAGCTTCCTCCTTTGTGAGTTCTCCGGGCTCAAATGACTGAATGAGGTGATATGCCAGATTAGGGTCCTTTGCGTCGGTGTGGGAGAGTGCGAACCTGAAATCATCTGCTGCAGTTTGTGGGGATGTAGCAAATGATGATATTAAGAGCTTTTCATCCGTTTTCTCTTCATCACAGATATAATCTACTGCTGCCGATACGGTTGCTTTGATAGCATGGATTTTTGTAATTGCCATAAGCTTTCCATCTCCTTCTTCAGGTCATCAATATCGCTCTTATAGATACTGTTTGTCTGATTTGCTTTCTTGGCTATCTGGTTAATATTTGTTCCGATCTTGCCTAGCTGATAATTGTATTTTCTTAGGTATTTGTAGTCGATGTAATAGACGATATCTTCGACTATCTGTTGCCGTAAATAGTCTGATACATTCCTGTGTTTTGAGAGTTTGCACTTCTCAAGCAGGATCCTGTATTCATCATCACTGAGCCGTAAATATACGACATTATTCCTGGTTCTTTTTGCCATGTTTTTTCTCCATTTATGAAATAAAAAGGTAAAGTGTTTTTGAAAGAATTTACAAGGGGCCAGGGGATTCTCCCCTGATCAAAACTCACCGGGTTCCGGAGGGAATATACCGGTGAGTTTTTTTGTCTGTGGCTAGCCACAGGCAGTGCCTGCTATTAAACCGCACAGATGCTTCGCATCGTGCGAAAAGGGACCCTCCAAGATACAAAAAAACTGCTCAGATCCCTGTCAGGAATCGTAGCAGTTTTTATGAGTTTAAAAGTATGAGGACCGGCAGATATCTGCCTGATCTGACCAGAGTTTATCAAAAGGATCTTGATATTACAAGAGAGGTTTATCGTACAGCACTTTAAGTAGAATTTAAGTGTGGGGCGAAGTGTGCACCCAGACAACTATGTCTGAATGAGGTGAAGAGTATGCCCCGAACGAGAATACGATCACCAAGTTCATAATTCATGCGCCAGACTCTGGAGAGAGTTTGGCGCTTTTTGATTTGGGTATTACTCATATGGGTAATACATTCTGTGAATAATCTACAAAAAAGATTTTAAAGTTTGTCACTGATTTTTGATAAGATTTTGAAATTTCATTCCCTTTATTTATATCGGCAGGAAAAAAGCATGACTTGTCTGGGAAAGGCAGACATCATGAGCAAGATGCGAAACGAGCACAAATGGCTTGATGAAGAAGGAAATGAATTCGATGCAGACGTTGTAGAGCAGGAATTTGATTCCTACATCAAGAAGGCATTGAAACATATTGTCAGAGATACGGTGCAAATGTATATAAGACAGATCTCACATTTTCCTGTCGAACCGGATGAAGTTTTGCAGAATATCGGAGCCGGACAGATTGAGACCAATCTGGAAAAACGTGAAGTGAGATTAGATACCGCATCGGTGTTTTTGGAGAATGATAAGCTGGCTGATGCAATAGAGCAGTTAAATGTTCATGATAAGAGATTCCTTGAACTGGATTTTATATATGGTCTTTCTGATAAAGAGATCTCTGAAGAATTAAATGTAAGCAAAGCATATGTTTATCTGTTCAGGCAAAGGATACTTCAAAAACTAGCATTTCTGATGGAGGTAGAAGATGCCGGGAAATAAGTTTAATGACTATAAGCATGTTGATGCAGTGGTCATCGAAGCTGCTGCAAGATGTGATCATGAACCTTCCTACAGTATCATTTTCGAAAGATACGAAGGATATATAAGAAAATTGATCGTCAATCAGATCAGAAAGAACAACATGCCACTGAGCCTTTTTTCCTTCGAAGATCTTTACCAGTCGATATGGATTGATATGAAGGATTGTGTAAGTAAATTCAGACCACGTTAATCATTTTTTACAGGCAGTTTTGCTCTTTCCTGTCGCATTCGAATAAATGATTTTTGTACGTCAAATAAAGCGGTTGACTGCAAGGTTTCGTAGCAGTTTCCGGGCAGTCTATCGCTTTACGGACGGATGAAAATTCGTGCGGTCTTGTGGCAGGAGCCATGTTCGTTCCTTGATAAGTTCATAGCAGCTTTGCATAACGCAGGGAGTGCCGAGCCTTGTACCTGATACGCGAAGATCAGGCTTGTTTACATATGGAGAAAACGGATCCATTTTACAGGCCGATGAGCGACGGATATCAGATCAAAATATGGCTGAGGAGCCATATGGCAGTGACAGCACTCTTGATAATGATACTTCCCGATTTGGAGATGGGGCGATTATGCTGGTGAAACACCAATGCGGTATGAACCTGATACCGGTGCAAAGATAT
>JAEEKN010000203.1 GCA_016282435.1 Lachnospiraceae bacterium
GCGGTTTTTGACGGATAATAATTCCTGAGATTTACCGGAAGTGATATCGTCACCGGAACATTTCTTTTCCGGGGCGGCATCTCGTCACGGATGGCAAGCATCCATACAGCACCTATATAACTGGTTACAGAAACTTTTATTGCTTTAGCCTTGGGCAGCACCTGGGACGCTGGCATATGTATCTCAAAGAACTGCAACTGGCTGTACGGAAGCTTCAGCCCGCCCGGATGATATGCCTTTCCCGCAGAAGCATTTCTCGTAAGGTTCTTATTCCCGAAAAACTGTCTGTAGCTATCCTGGTTCAAATCTCCTGCAGAGGCTCCCGAATGAACGGTCACTTCCTTGAAACTTCCCGGATACTTTAACTTCAGATAATCAAGAACTATAATGTTTAAAAACTCAAGCGCGCCGGTTCCGTCAGTTAAAGCATGGAATATATCCAGGTTTATCCTTTTTCCGAAATAAGTGACCTGATAATGGAGCATCGCCTTAGCCGGAACATAAAGCAGCGGACATATACGATCATGTTCTTCACATACTACGGGACTTATATCGGTATCCTCCATATAGTGCCAGAAAATACCGCGCCGGATCCTGACCTGTACCTGAGGTCTGTCCTGAATAGCTGAAAGGACCGCCTGTTGTAAAAGTTCGGGATCGATATTCTCTTTTAAGGTACAGCTGACCCTGAATGCCCTGGTATCCCTTTTGCCCACAGTGGCCAGGAAAACCTTGGCAACATTATCTATTTTATACCAGTTTTCGCTTCCCATAACAGCCTCGTTTCAATTTATGAATAGATTAACCCCGAAACATACTTTGACAGTCGCTTCATAGCCTTTGTGGCTATAGGTATCGGCATTTGCTGGTAAACATGCCAGCCTTCCTCTTCTATATCAAGGCTCGCTTTTCCGCCTGATTTATTTATACTGTCCCGAAGGCGGATACTGTCATCAAGCAGTATTCCGTTTTTTCCCGCCATGATAAAGGTAGGCGGGAAACCTTCAAAACTTCCATAAATGGGACTGAATCTTGGATCTGCCAGTTTTTCCGATTCGGATTCCCATGTGGTGTCAAGGTCAACACCCCCAGTATATGCCCTGGCTCCTGTCATAACATATGGGCGTGACAGGATGGGATCTATATCCTTGTTTGCTTCATAAGAAGGAGACGTACCCGTCATATCAGTCCATGGGCTAAAGAGAAGCAGGCTCCCGGGCACAGGACGATTCTCGGATAACAGCTTCTGAACCAGGCAGAGCGCCAGATTTCCGCCTGCGGAATCTCCTGCCATAAGAATATGGTCCGGAGCATATTTCTCCCTAGTGAAGTAATCCCACACAGCCATTCCGTCTTCAAGCGCCGCAGGATACGGATGCTCAGGTGCCAGTCGATAATCAAACGAATATGTGGTAAACCCTGTAGCTATCGCAAGTTTTGTAGCCAAAACCCTGGAATAGTCGAGTCCCCCTGCCATATAACCGCCGCCATGTGCATAGATGACAGCATATCCGGGATTATGAGCATAATCGGGTTTTACAGTCTCACAGGACATATCTCCGATTTTAAACTTTCTGACCTTTACGTCACCCTTGGGAGTAGCCATTCTCCCTACCCATTCCACGAGTTTACGGTGTTTTAACAGTTCCTCATCCGTCATGGATTTCCCCGATATGAAGTTCACTGTCTTTAATGCTTTCAGCAGTCTCAGACCCATCTTTTCGTCCTCTTGAGTTTCATAGTATATACGTTTCCATTATACAATATCCCGATATATATTACAACAAATAGTTTAAAAGCCAACAATATTATTGACATTACATTATTAAGAAGATATAATAAATTTACAAATTATTTGGGGTTTGGGGGTGAAATATTATGACAATTGTTAAAAAAATAAAACGTTCGGATATGATATCATGTGTTCTGTGTGCGGATGCACCATGTTCTTCGGCATGTCCAAAGATGGATCCCGGAAAGGCTCTTAGAAGCTGCTGGTTTGATAACGAGGATGTGGCTTCGTGCCTTCTTCCCAAAGAAAACCCTTGCATCGACTGCGAAGGTATGTGTGAAAAAGCATGCGTAAAACCCGTATCGGTTCCTATAAGAAAACTAATGTCGGTACTCATAAATGACGTCCGTCCCGAATGTGAAGTAGAGCCCCCGAAGGATGAAAACCGATTAAAATGCGATATATGCGGGATTCCTCTTGAAAACCCGTTTCTACTGTCTTCCTCAGTAGTGGCATCGACATATGATATGTGCGCCAGGGCTTTTGAAGCCGGCTGGGGCGGCATATGTTTTAAGACCGTATGCTCATTTGATATCCATGAAGCCTCCCCCAGATTCTCGGCGATAAAGGGTGACAACGGAAGCATCGTAGGATTTAAGAACATCGAACAGCTCTCAGATCACACGGTAGCTGAAAACATGGAGATTTTCAGGCGTCTGAAAGAAAACTATCCGGACAAATTCATTCTGGCTTCTATAATGGGACAGAACGAAGAAGAATGGGAAGAGCTGGCACATCTCTGTGAAGAAGCAAAAGCCGATGCCA
>JAEEKN010000204.1 GCA_016282435.1 Lachnospiraceae bacterium
CGCCAGATATATATTCCAAGACATATTGCGTGTTTTTCTCTCATATGCATTATAAGTCTGTCTGGTAACTCCCAGAATCTCTGCTAGCTCCACTTGATCTATTCCCGCCTTAGCTCTCAGAACCGGCAATTCATCCGTTAATTTATCTATATATTCTTTTCTCTGCTGTTCACCTACTTGCCACACACTCGATTGTTTCAATATGCATTCTCCCTTTTTTAGTCTGATCTTCAATATAACATAATAATCGTCCGGTAAATAATATTTTACATCATGTCGCATTTTTAATCAATACAATCTAGTTATTTTAAAAAAGAGACCAGATAATCGTCTTATCTGATCCCCTCTAACACAATAACATATCATAATTTCACAAGGATTATGTCAGCATTGTGTAAAAAGAAATGCCATCATCTTAAATCTTCTTTGGGAAGACATTCGATATCTCCCTTATTCAAATCATACTCCACTCTGCTTACACGTCTACTCATTTGCCTGTTTACTCCTGTCGCTTCTGCCAAGTTTCAAATTCTTCTTGTGTTCTTTCAACAATTTCGCATATCTGTTCCGTACTTGGAAGTAGCTCCTTCAATTCCTCGGTCTGGACATTACTGTAAGTAGCCACTCCCATAGGTGTCTGGATATTCCTGAACGCCCATTGCACCTCAGTCCGATCCATCTCTTTGCATATCAGCAAACCAATCGTCGGATTATCCTCCGACATCTTCAGCAATTCATCCACCGCACTCACATAGAAATTTAGTTTCCCGGCAAATTCCGGTTCAAACGCCTTTACTTTCAGTTCTACCACAAAATAGCAGCGAAGCCGAATGTGATAAAACAAAAGATCAATCTTTCTTGTTTTTCCAGCAACAACAATCTCCTTTTGACGTCCTATGAATGCAAACCCTGTACCGAGTTCCAGAAGGAATCGCGTAATTTTCTGTTCCAACGCATCCTCAAGTTTCTTTTCATCATAGTTTGCCGGGACAGTAATAAAACCAAGATCGTAATTGCTCTTTACGATTTCCTGTGCAAGTTGCGTCTGCGGAAACGGTAATTGCTCTCCAAAATTTGTAAGCGCACTTCCCTCTTTGTGGTATAAATCCGCCTCTATCAGATTGATTAATGCGCTGCGGCTGTATCCTTCTTCTACTGTCTTACGTACATAGAACAAGGCTTCCTCTACGCTTTTGCATTTTGTAATGATCTCGACATGATGTCTCCAAGGCACATATCCAAAAAACATGGGAAACTCCATTTCTGCACCAGCCTGGTGCAGTTTTGTGTCTTCCCTTATTTCTGCACCAAGTTGGAGCAGTTTTTCAGATGAGACCGTTATAAGCATCTGTTCAGCGACACTCAAAACCCTTTCAGCATGAGAAGCATAAAAAGAGTACCACTTTTTCATATTCCAAAGGTTTCTGACTGAAAATCCCTTCACATCCGGAAACTCAGCCTGCAGTTCAAGACTGACCTGTTCAACAATGCCTTTGCCCCATTTTTCCTCTGCTTTACGCTCCACCAAATCCCGTCCAAGCTGCCAATTGAACAGAAGCTGCTCAGAATTCACCTT
The DNA here is from genome assembly GCA_016282435.1 of Lachnospiraceae bacterium. Lineage (GTDB taxonomy): Bacteria > Bacillota > Clostridia > Lachnospirales > Lachnospiraceae > RUG11977. The sequence goes on from JAEEKN010000204.1 coordinate 1,577, forward strand.
TATTGCGGCCTTGACCTGTGTCCTGTGATATCGTGATTTAAGATCGCAAATCCACTGTGTGAATTCGGAATCCATATGAATATCATGGGTTTTAACCATAAACGGCTTACTGTCTTTCAACATTTGGTCCCTCCCCTACAACACCTCTTTGTAAAATTATCAATATTTTAGCGCAGTTCACCTCGCTCTTCAACCGTTTTCCATAAGCTTTTAGCCTGTTTGCGACATTCTCTGCTCTTGATCACAAAAGCATATCAGCCTTCAGCGGTTCGTCAATCCCGCGGCCGCTAAGCGGTGTGCTGCGCACAGGATTGACCAATAGCCAAAGGCTGATATACTTGTCATTAAGCCGAGCAGATTATCCGTGCAAAAAACCGACGTCATTCGCGTCGGTTTCATCTGTTTAAAAATATCATATCGCGGCTCTGCAAAAGTTGTAAATCGGTTGTAAATTCTTCCTATCGGTTACAGGTCCTCTTGAAAACAAAGGCTTCGCGAGCTCATCTTAATACCCTGCCGTGGCAGACAAATAATATATTGATCCTTTTCATACAACCTCGCTAAATCCCTTGTTTTTCTAGTGTTTACAATACTTTCCACATATTTCATTTACCTATCAACTAAGTCCTATTTTATCATAAATTGTTATAATTTGTTGTCCAAAAGAGGTAAAATTGTAGGTAAAGGTAAAATTTTTACCTTTTATATGCGGACTCGCAACAATGCTGCGAAATCACGACTTGGATGCCGCCGCCCTTCTGCGATATAAAAGCTCTCTGCGCGCAATACCGCTGCGCGCAAAAATGACAGTATTTACGCATGTTGCAGCACCTCTTCGTTTTTGCAGCAAATTTGCGGTTGTTTACAGAAATCCATTAACAGGATACGCCTAAAAGGTGCAGTGCACTTTCAGTCGCAGTCCGTCTGCCCACGGCATCCGGAATAGGTCGCTGCGTGCCGGTGGCACGCGTTCAGCGTGGACCTAGCCGGGAGGCGAGACCGTTCCGCCCTAAGACCCGGCTGTGAAATTATTGATGTTGGAAATGAAATATAATAGATTTTCAGAAATGGATTCTGGCGTCACTGACCACCTTCCCTCCTGTGATGCCCTCTATTGCCATTTCAAGAAATAAAATGAGGGTGCCGTTTCGACACCTTTTTTACTGAAAGGTGCCGTTTCGACACCCTTTTATTTTGATATGAGGTGCCACTTCGACACCCTTATAACAAATCTGCGTCCTATTGATCAACCATCTTTTTATGAAATGTTCTTGTCCTTCTCTTACAGATATAAACACTACCTAAACACAAAAGAACCGCTAATGTACCATTAATCAATTATCAAAGATTTATACCAAGAGTAACAAAGCTACGGCTACTCTTACAGACGCATCATGGAATAATGAGGAGATAAATAATAAAGAGAAGTTAGATCTCATTACAGATATTATGATGGGCAAAGTAATATAACACATAATAATAGCCCGGAAGCAATGCTTCCGGGCTTTATTATCAGTATCACTCGTTATATCCGTTAGGATTCTTGCTCTGCCAGTTCCATGAATCGGCACACATCTCTTCTATTCCGAACTTAGCTTCCCAATTAAGCTCCTTCTTAGCCAAGGATGCGTCCGAATAGCAGGTCGCTATATCGCCGGGTCTTCTAGGCTTAATCTGATATGGAACATCATGTCCGCACGCCTTAGAAAATGCCTTAATAACATCGAGCACGCTGTATCCGTTGCCGGTTCCGAGATTGTAGACTTTAACTCCGGGATTCTCCTTAATCTTATCAAGCGCTTTAACATGACCAAGCGCAAGATCAACCACATGGATGTAATCTCTTACTCCCGTTCCGTCCGGAGTATCGTAATCATCGCCAAATACTCCAACACATTCGAGCTTACCTATCGCCACCTGAGCAACATATGGAAGCAGGTTGTTAGGAATTCCCTTAGGATCCTCTCCTATCATTCCGCTCTTATGGGCTCCGATAGGATTAAAGTATCTAAGCAATATAACATTCCACTCATTATCAGATGTATGAATATCTGTGAGTATCTGCTCAAGCATACTCTTAGTCCATCCGTATGGATTAGTAGGTGTTCCCTTAGGGCACTCCTCGGTAATAGGTATAAATGCCGGATCACCATAAACGGTTGCAGAAGATGAGAATATAATATTCTTACAATTATGCTCTCTCATAACTTCAACCAAAGTCAAAGTTCCGATTATATTATTCTTATAATACTCTAAAGGCTTAGCAACTGATTCACCAACAGCCTTAAGTCCTGCAAAATGAATGACCGCGTCGATATTCTCGACACTAAATATCTTCTCAAGTGCTTCCTTATCAAGCATATCATTTTCGTAAAATGTTACCTTCTTGCCGGTAATCTCTTCTATCCTGTCAACAGCCTTCTTGCTTGAATTATAGAGGTTGTCTAAAATAACAACTTCATATCCAGCATCAAGAAGCTCAACACATGTATGACTTCCAATGTAACCGGCACCACCTGTAACCAAAATCTTCATAATTTAAATCCTCCTTACCGGAGCAATTAAAGATATATAGGTTGATGTCTTCACCGAGCTCGTTTATTCTGTTAAGCATCCCCGATGGCCAGGCATATGTAAAATACCTGTTCCAACTCTCCATAATAATAGCAATCTTCTTCAAAACC
>JAEEKN010000205.1 GCA_016282435.1 Lachnospiraceae bacterium
GGCGAATACAAAATAGTGATAGCAAACACCAATGTAAAGCACGAACTCACTACTTCTGCATATAATGACCGTAGGCGTGAAAGTGAAGAGGCTCTGAAGGATCTGCAGACTAAGGCGGATATCAAAACCCTGGGCGACCTCGACAACGAGTCATTTGCAAAGTATTCTGAGACAATTAAATCAGAAGTCTGCTTCAGACGTGCCCGTCATGCGGTATCGGAAAATGTTCGTACCATGAAAGCCGTTGAAGCGCTCAAGAATAATGATATCGTTGAATTCGGAAAGCTTATGAATGCTTCCCACGAATCCCTCGACAAGGACTACGAAGTGACCTGTTCGGAGCTTAATATAATGCAGGAAGCTGAACTATCTCCCCTTCCCGATCTGGGTAAGGTATGCTTAGGTGCCAGGATGACGGGAGGCGGATTCGGAGGATGTACGGTAGCTATAGTTAAAGAATCCGCTATCGATGCATTTATCGCAGAGACCGAAAAACGTTACACCGCTCTCTCAGGGATTAAACCCGCGTTTTATTGTATCGATATCGGTGACGGTCCGAGCGAAATTCTGTAATATAACAAAATAGATGCGTAGCATCGTTTTGTTACCAAGGAAACGCTGAAGGCGTTTTCGAGGTGACTTTGAATTATCTGTTAGATTTTTGGAGGCATATTTTTACAATGAAAAATTACACCGGTGCAAAAAAAGGAAAATTCAATTATTATCTTCTACCCGTACTCTTCATCATGGGCATACTCCCTTTTCTGATCCATGTAAAGTCATATGAAACACACCTGGAAGATCTGAGTTTTTTTGCACAATCAACAAATGCTGATGTTTTCCTGTACTACAAGGCAAATGCTTTTATCATTGTGTGCAGCATCATGCTGGTTCTGACTGTTATAAAGGCTTTAACTAATAAAAAAGAGATCCGGGTTTTAAAGCTGTTTATCCCCCTGGCAGCTTATGCTTCGCTGTCACTTCTCTCAGCTCTGTTTTCAAAATACAGCCAGTTTTCCTTCTCCGGTATTTTTGAGCAGTTTGAATCGGTATGGGTTCTTTTGGGATATGCACTGACCGTATATTACTGCTTCCTGTTCATATCCACAGCTGATGATGTAAACATTATCATGTGGGTTCTGACTGTAAGCACCGTGCTCATGCTGGTTCTCGGTCTTTCACAGATTTTTTCAAAAGACATTCTGCGTACCGATTTCGGAAGATGGCTGATGCTCTCCTCTGAAGCATATAAGGATCCTGAAGCCCAGATACAGTTTACTTTCCCGTTGGGCAAGGTATACCTCACTCTTTATAATCCAAACTACGTCGGAACATATGTGGTTCTTATATCCCCCGTGTTCCTGATGCTTGCATTTGCGAAGAAAAAGATCTGGTTCATAATAATGAACCTTGTGATATATGTAGGACTGATAATATGTATGCTCGGTTCCGAATCAAGAGCCGGTCTCATCGCCGTAGCATGTTCACTGATCCTGCTTATAGTGATTTTCAATAAAAAGCTGTTAAAATTCCTTCCACAGGCTATTATCGTATTTATTCTTCTGGTAGGAAGCGTTTACACGTACAATAATTATACAAACGGTAAGCTCACTTCCAAGTTGAAGCAGGCTTTGACTATGGAAGAGACCATTCATCCTTTGGAAAGAATAGAAACCACCGATAACGGAATCCTGATCACTTATAACAGTAACACCCTGAAAGTGGCTCATATTCTGGATGATGAAGCGGGTTACCTGAATTTTGATTTTAATGACGGTGATGATCTTCCTGTAAGCTTTGACGTGACTCCCAATGAAGATGACGGCACTTTATCTATCGCTATAAATGACAGTCGTTTCAGTAATATTTCCGTATTGTTCTTTATATACGAGGGAATCCCTCAGTATAAGATTACCATAGACGGAACCGAATGGAATTTTGCATATGTGAATGACACATACTATTATATCAATGACAAGGGAAGACTTGACAAGCCCAATAACGCTGAACGTACTTCCATGTTAAGTAAGTACGGAAATTCATTTTCAAACCGTGGTTTCCTGTGGGCTTATACGATTCCGTTATTAAAGGATAACATTATTTTAGGTAGCGGTCCCGATACATTTATGATCGTATTCCCGAACAATGATTATGTTTCCTTAAAGAACAGCGGCAACTTTGCTGACCAGATCATCACAAAGCCCCATAACATGTACCTTCAGACCGCTGTACAGACAGGTGTTTTATCCCTTATCTGCTTCCTCGTATTCTACTTCTGGTATTTCGTATACAGTATCAAAGTATTTAAGAAAGCCGATAAGTCAAACTACATCACCATGGTCGGCATCGGTATCCTGGCCGGAACATTCGGGTATATGGTAGTCGGTATCATAAACGACTCCATGATCGTCACCGCGCCTCTGTTCTGGGCTCTCATAGGTATAGGTCTGGCTATAGATTTTATAATAAAGAGAGACAAGATATTCGCCGTAAAAGAAGAAGAGCTGCCCGAAAACGGACAGCCCGTAAAAAACAACCGCGTGAAATCTAAATCATCCCGCAAGTAAGCATTCTCTGGTTAGATTTTCGACCACCTGACTGTTCTTGGCTTCTATAAGATCGGAATAGTCAAAAACTATAAATCCGCTTGCTCTCCCCGAACGTCTGACATATGACACCATGTCAGCCAGCAGATACTGGTTATACCATTCGGTATCTGTCAGGGGATCAAGTGAGCTGATGGCATTTTTCTCATTCATCTTATATGCGGGAAGACCGGCATATACTTTGACATTATCATTCTTTGCCGCAGCTATCCACTTCATGAGCGTTTCATTGAACGGGAAAATATTCCTTGAATTGAAGCTCCAGTATAGCTGCGGACAGATATAATCTATATACCCCTTCTTTGACATCCATGTTCTGTAATCCACATACCATCTTTCTTTTTCATCAAAATAATCGATGAATCCTCCGGGGCTGATACCGAATATCACATCACTGTTTACCGATTTTACGGCACTGTAAACCTTCTTTACGAGTGTGTTTACGTTATCCATTCTCCAGCGTTCTATGGAAACAGGTTCTTTTCCTTTTGCTAATTTTTTGCTTTTGTATTTTTCGTACTCCTTTGCGTCAAAATTGGTCTGATAAGCGCTTCCCAGGTCCGGATAGAAATAGTCATCAAAATGGATTCCGTCCACATCATAATTCTCAACTATTTCTTTTACTCCGTTTACTATAAGATTCTGTACAGCCTTTATCGAAGGATTGTAATACAGGGCTCCTCCGTACTCCAGAACGTATCTGTCATCTTTTTTGCCCTTGTTTGTCAGCCATTTGCGTGCAGGATTCTTCTTCGACAATTTGCTAACGTCGGTTCCGTAAAGCCATGTAGTTGATACTCTGTATGGATTAAGCCATGCATGTATCTCAAGATCCCTTTTATGAGCTTCTTCCACCATGATCTCGAGCGGATCATATCCGGGATTTATTCCCTGCGTTCCCGATGCATACGATGACCACGGATAATATTCAGATTTATACATGGCGTCGCTGAACGGCCTCACATGTACTACTACTGCGTTCATTCCCCATGATTTTACATTGTCAAACATAGTACCTACATATGAAGTAAACTGCTGTTTATCATAGCCTTTTGAATCTGCAAAGTCATAGTACGCTATCCATACGGAGCGGAATTCGCTGTCCTTCTCCGCTGTAATTTCACCGGTACCGTTTTCTGACTGTTCGCCATTTTCTTCTCCAAGATTCTTAGTTACTTCCTCAGTATCCTGTATTGTTTCTCCCAGACTCTGCGTGGTTTCCTCTACATCCTTTGTTATTTCTCCCGAAACCTGTGCTGTCACACTTGGGTCCTGCACTGATTCTCCCAAAGACTGCAGTATCTCATTTGTATCATTGCTCTCTGCCCTTACGTCTGCCGCCGGATACAGGTTTGCTGTGAAAAATACAGCCAGCAATAATACCGTTACTACATTTCTGAATCTTGTTTTAAACATAAAAATACTCTCCCGTTTATGGTCTTTTTTCCTTACCAAATTACAGGAGAGTATTATAGCATATTGACTGTTTTCTGTCAAAAACAAGGTCAGGTATTTTATATTAAATATTTAATATCACATTCTTATTTTACTTTATCTCATCTGTTCTAAAGATAAACTTAACCTGACCGTTCATTCCTTCCGAAATGCCTGAGAAGTTGTTGTATGCCTTTGCCAGATCACCCATGGCACGAACACGCTCTATAAGGCCTTCAAGATCGCCTTCAACTGCTTCGGTAATCTTCTGGATTCCTCTGTCATTAAATTCCTTGATACCGTCTGCAAGGAGAACCGAACCGTCACGAAGCTGTGTTACACCATCCTTAATTGCGGGAATGTTGTCTTTCAGTTCATTAAGTCCGCCGTTCAGTGTGCCTGCACCGTCCAGGAGCTTTCCTGTGCCGTCCTTCAGGCTGTCAGCACCGTTTTTAAGCTGGTCTGCACCGCCCTTTAACTGATCTGCTCCTGCCTTTAATGCTTCAGCACCGGTGTCGAGCTGGGTCATTCCGCCCTTTAATGTATCTGCACCTGTTTTAAGTGCATCTGCGCCTTCCTTTACGGCACCTGTACCGGCTTTAAGTGCATCTGCACCTTCCTTGATACTTCCGGCACCTGTTGCTGCCTGTGCTACACCATCGGTATATGTCTTTAATCCTGCATAGAATGTGTTGTATCCGTCAAGTGATGCCTTAAGTCCTGCTATTGTCTTTGCTTTCTCGCTGTATACTGCTGCGGTCTGGGGATCAGCTTTCTCCATAGCCTTTGCAGCCTCAGATAGCTTATTGGTTGCAGCGTCAAGTATTGTACCATAGTTATCTATAGTAAGTGAAGGAATATCTGCTCCGGCTGCTTTAAGCTGTGATTCTGCGGTAGCCAGAAGTGTGTTAAATACCTGCTCTGCTCCGCCTACCAGTGTTTTGTTGTTTCCTGCCAGTGTATCCAGTCCTGTTTTAAGCTGTGTTGCTCCGTCGCTTAATGCTCCTGCTCCAGCATCCAGCTGGTCAACACCTGCTGAAAGCTGTCCTGCACCTGAGCTCAATGCATCGGTACCTGCTACCAGCTGTCCGGAGCCTTCCTTAAGGGATGTAATACCTGCACTTAAAGTTCCTGCTCCTTCGCTTAGTGCTCCTGCTCCCTCTGCGATTTTTCCTGCTCCTTCATCTGCTGAAGCTATACCGTTTTTAAGAGCCAGTGAACCTTCAGCTAAAAGGCCTACACCGTTTTCAAGATCTCCTGATTTTTCAAGCAGCTGGTTTAATCCGTCGCTCAGATTTCCCGAACCTTCCATCAGCTTCTGCATTCCTTCGGTAAGTTCTGCCATTGAATCACTCAGGCTGTCAAGATCCTTTATATCAACGCTGCTCAGTCTTCCGAATATCTCATTGGTTGCTACGGTCAGTGACATTGTGAGGCTGAAATCTTTTACATCCGCACTGATTTCTATGGATTCCGGTATCTCGAATTTCTCCCTGTCTATAGCCAGGCTATCCTGAAGTCCGGGGAATGCCAGTCCTATAGCTACTGTTCTAGATCCGTCATTTATGAGTTTGCATGAGGGAGCTGAAATATTTGTGAATTTCTCATCGTCAAAAATGACTCCTGTAAGCATTGCAAAAGGAACGCACATATTTTCCTTCTTGCCGTCGATCATTACTTCTTCAGAGGTCTTATTCAGATAATCGAACCTGATCACAACATGTCCTGATTTTCCTTTTATCTCTTCGGGAGTAACAGTCTTTCCGTCCAGTGTATATGTTACCTTTACCTCTACGGGAAGTTCTTTATCGGTTTTTCCCTGATAGCTTATATCCGAGCCGTTTGCTTCCCATACACATTCATTTCCGTTTTTATTATAGGTTTCGTCACTCTTAACGTTTTCAATATCGGTAAGCTCCGATACATCAGATATTTTTGCTTCTTTATTTACATTTTTAACCCAATCGCTGACGATTACCTTTTTAGATGCTCCGTTTGCATCAGCTATTACAAAAACGGTTTCTTCCTTTGTGGTATCCGTCATATTCTGCTCACTGTCGTATAGCAGGCTCTTTATCAGATTGTCGGCTTTTTTACCGATGAGCTCTGTTCCGTCAGTGGCGGGATCACCGTTCTGTGCTTCCAGTTCACTTGTATTTACCGAAACCGTTTCCATGGGTTCCTCATCGGCTGATACGCTTGATACGTTCCTGATACCTGCAACCATAAGGGCTGAACACAATCCTACAGATATAATACCGGCTATTTTCTTATTCATCTTGATTTCCTCCTCTTATTTACTCTTCCGAATTAATTTTCATTCCGTGCGTTGTTTTGATGATCAGCTTATCAAACAGCATAAGTGCTGCAGGCAGTGACAGAACTACCATAACCACGCTGATTATAGCGCCTCGTGCCAAAAGAATACACATTGAACTGATCATATCTATATCCGAGTAAACAGCTACTCCGAATGTTGCCGAGAACAATCCCATACCGGATACTATGATGGAAGGGATGGATGTCGACAATGCTATCTTTATGGCTTCTGCCTTGGAATAACCGTCCGTTCTTTCCTTTTTATATCTGGTGGTCATCAGTATCGCGTAGTCCACGGTAGCGCCCAGCTGGATTGTACTTATACATATGGGTGCTATGAACGGCAGGCTGTCACCCAGGTAATGAGGAAGTCCCAGATTGATAAATATTGCAGCTTCGATGATAACTATCAATATAATAGGAAGTGATATACTCTTCTCTACCAGCGCGATAATTATGAAGATTGCTATTATCGAGATCAGGTTTACTACTTTGAAGTCCCTGTCCGTGGTTTCTATCATGTCCTTCATACAGGGTGCTTCACCGATCAGCATACCCTTGCTGTCATATTTTTTCAAGATCCTGTTCAGTTCATCCACCTGATCGTTTACGGCGTCACTTGCTATTCTGTATTCTGAATTTACAAGTATCAGTTTCCAATTATCACTTTCAAGTATTGATTTTATGGAATCGGGAAGGATTTCTTCAGGAACTCCCGCTCCTATCAATGTATCTAGACCCAGTACATATTTTATACCGGATACATTTTCCATTTCCTTCATCATGGCTCTGGTGCTCTTGCCCGAAAGCTTTGCATCAGCAAGTACCATATGTGTTGAAGCTACGTTAAAATCATCTTTTAACTTTGAATTTGCTATCGCGTAATCAAGATCCTGTGGCAGTGAATCCGCCATATCATAGTATACTTCGTCGTTTGTTTTATTGTATCCGATGTATGCAGGTACGGTTATGATAACAAATATTATAAGGAATACCGGGAATCTCTTTATTACAAAATTCGAGAACTTATCCATATTGGGAATGATGGATCTGTGCATCATTTTGCTTAAAGGCTTGTCCAGTATCAGGATCATCGAAGGAAGAACCGTTACACATCCGATAACTCCGAGTACAACACCCTTTGCCATAACAATACCTAGATCACGTCCCATAGTAAATGTCATGAAGCATAATGCGACAAATCCTGCAATAGTAGTTATAGAACTTCCCACAACACTGGTCAGCGTATTGTGTATAGCCTCTGCCATGGCCTTTCTGGACATTTCTTTATCATCCATGTCCCCGGTCACAGCCTTCATCTTTGTTTTTGCCTCATTATAGCTATGCCACAGGAATATCGAATAATCCATGGTTACTGCCAGCTGAAGTACTGCTGATAGAGCCTTTGTGATATATGATATCTCTCCCAGAAGTATGTTGCTTCCAAGGTTCAGCATTATCATCATGCCTATCGATACCAGGAATACTACCGGGATCAGCCAGTTGTCAAGTAGAAGAATCATGGCTACAAGTGCCAGAACAACTGCTATAGCTACATATATGGGTTCTTCATGTTCGCACAGATCCTTTAGATCCGTTACCATAGCAGAAAGACCTGATACGAAGCACTGAGTTCCTGCCACCCTTCTGATCTCTCTTATGGCATCCATTGTTACATCAGCCGATGTTGAGCTGTCAAAGAATACAGCCATCATAGTGGATTTGTCTGTATTAAAAGCGGTATATATACTATCCGGAAGTATTTCCATAGGTATTGACAGATCCGCTATAGTATCATACCATACCACGGTATCAACATGTTCTACCTTCTCCAGCTTTTCCTTTAATACCGACACATCCCTTACCGGCATATCTTCCAGTATTATCAGTGAAAAAGCTCCCTTACCGAAATCCTTCATCAGTTCATCCTGTCCTATGACAGTTTCCATATCTTTTGGAAGGTAATTCAGCATATCATAGTTTACTCTGGTGCCTATGTATCCGAATACCGACGGTATCATAACCGCTAATGTAACTATCAGTATCAGGACACGATGTTTCACCACTGCGTTTGAAAACTTCATTTTCAATTATCCTCCTTCATTCAGATTAGCACTTCTATCTCTCGACTGCTAACAATATATATTAGAAAAAGGATGCCTACAATGGGCAAAAAAAATCACGTGCCCAAATTTTAGGCACGTGACTGTAAATGTCTAAATATGTATTAAAAAGTTTACTTATTTTAAAAGTATCTGTTCAAAGACCTTGGTGTGGAATGAGCAGAATCTCTCTATCTGAGCCTGTGCATCATCCTTCATACCGTTATTTAACCAGTCAATGGCAAATCCAAAACATTCGCATTTATAGAATCTAATAAATATTTCCTGATCAAATTCACTCATATTTCCTTTTGATAATATCGGCTTCAAATACTGTATTACCACATATTCACATACCTTCCAGAGATCGTTCTCAAACAGATCACGGTTTACACTGTTAAATATATGAAGAATCGCTTTTCTCTTTGCGGAAGCAAATTCAAGTATTGCCTTTAAGCCTGTCTCCATA
>JAEEKN010000206.1 GCA_016282435.1 Lachnospiraceae bacterium
AGAGGATCTTATAAGATCTTCCGCAAAAAGCACCTATCAGACTTCTGAATATACAACTGACGGTATCTTTGAAACAACAAAGAAAACTGCAAGCAAAGCAGAAGCTGATAAGGCAGCATACCGCAGAAAGCTTCGAAGGAAGAGAGCTCAGATCCGCCGTAAAGCAAAGAAGGCTGAGAAAGCAGGAAAGAATGCGGCCAAGAAAGCTGCGGAGGAAACGGTAAATGTAGCAAAGTTTATAGGCAAGGTAATACTAGCCAGAGGAAAGATAATCATAGGGATAGTGATCGCGATACTTGTGATCATAATCTTTGGCGGCCAGATGTCAGGCAGCACCATAAACATAATGACAGAAGTAGCGTCCGTTATGTCAATGGCGACATATCAGAGCAGCCCCCAGATGATAGACCAGGCAGACCTGGAAATGTCATACAAGGAGCTGATGCTGAGGGACGAGATAGATGAGATAGAGGATGATTATCCCGATTATGATGAGTATTCCTATACTCTCGGCAGCATAGGGCATGATCCCTTTACTCTCGTCAATTTCCTGCATGCCCAGTTTGGCACGATCAATAGCGAAGCAATGGCTTATATAGACACGCTTTTCAATGAGATGTATGAGCTTAAGCTGACGCCTACAGAGGAAAAGAGATACAGGCTTGTTCCAAAACCTGAGGAAGATGAAGAGGATGAAGATTCCGAGGACGAAGAAGATGATGAGGAGGACGACGAAGAGGAAGGAGAGGATGATCCTTCAGATGATGACGAGGAAGAGACGCAAGAAGACGAAGAGCCTGAGTACATCCTGGAGGAATACACCGTAAGCATCCTAAAAGTCGAACTTAATACCACATCGCTGGAGTCAATAGTCACAGCAAAGCTGGAAGGCGATGCGACCAGGAAGGCAATATATAACATCCTCAACATTTCCCACGGATTGCTGCAGTTTGTAGGATCCCCGACACTTACCACATGGTCTGTAGAGAGTTATTACGGATACGGGCGTAATCCTTTAGGGGAGTATCCCGAGCTCCACAGAGGACTTGATATAGCCATGCCTGCGGGATCATCGGTACATTCAGCAATAACAGGATTTGTAAAAGAAATATCCTCGGATCCTCTGTATGGCAACTATATCGTCATAGAAAACGAAAGCGGCTACACGGTCAAATATGCAAATATGGGGCATGTATCCGCAATAGTGGACAGTATGGTCCATAGGGGCGAAACAATAGGCTATTCCGGAAGCGGTGGCTCGGAACCACCTTGCCTGCACATGGAACTCATGGTAAACGGCAGTTATTATAACCCGCTGTTTTATACCGAAAATCCTCAGCCTTAAAGCCTTCCCCTTGGAGGGGAAGGTGGCGCGAAGCGCCGGATGAGGTGTTACCCACAACTTTTACGAAACAAAAACCAAGGAGAATGAAAATGACATTAGAACAACTCGAAAAACGCAGGGACAGCTGTGAAAAGCAGATTAGCTCTGCAGAAAAAGAAATAGAAAAAATCGACAAGCAGATAGAAGAACTGGTAATCCGCGAAACAAAGCCGGTACTGGTAAAGAACCATCTATCCATTGCCGACTTTTTACAATTAAAAAGTGCAACCAAGGAAGAGTTTGACATACTCCGCAAAATCCTAAAAAAGGAGGCAATAACAACAGGCGATGAACAGAAATAAAAAAATCATTATGACACTTGCGGTACTGCTTATGGTTTTCGTAAATAACTTTATGCCAATCCCGGTATCTGCAGATGAGACACCCTCAGCCACTCTGAAAAGCAGCAATGAGATGCTTGTAGAATCAAGTAAAAATGGGGTTGTTGCAGCACCTGCGGATACCCTGCCTGATATCGAGATTTACATAGATGTCCCGGACGGATATTTCTGCGACAAAGTCACAGTCACCTTTAGGCTTAAGACCAAGGACGGTACCATGCCTGAGATATCCGGTGTAAAGGCAAAAGCTGGAAAGAAAGGCAAGTATGAGGATGTAACGGAAACCATGAGCCTCGACATCACGGAAAACGGAACAGTCCATGTCATAGCCACAGACAAGGAAGGCCGTACTTATGAGAGGAGCAGGAACATCAGCTGCTTTGACAAGGAAGCCCCGACACTCAATGCATCAGTCAGTGAAGGAATACTTGAAGTCGTAGCCGAAGACAGCCTGTCCGGCGTAAAGAGCGTTATAGTCAACGGTTATGAGTATACGGACTTAAAAGACGGAAAGCTTACGATCCGCCTTTCACAGTTTGACGGAGGCTATGAAAAGTTCTATGTGGAGGCAACGGATAAGGCAGGAAACAAATCATCAAAATATACCGTGAAAAACCCGTACCACAAAAACAAGGATTCAAACAGCGACTATGATCCAGCAACGGAGCTTCCGGTAACCACGGATCCTACAGAGACAGGTGATGCGGTAGGAAACGTCACAGAGCATATCAGCACGGATCTCGATGGAAACGTCATCGATCCTGAAGATACTGACGGAGAGATAAGGGAGAGCGGCATAGGTCTTGATGAGCCTTATGAAGACTACGTACCGCCCACAGAAGCACGTGAGTTCTATACCATAACCACTGAGAGCGGCAAGGTATTCTACCTCATCATAGATAAGACTTCCGGAAAAGAGATAGTCAGGTTCCTTACGGATATTACGGAAAATGACCTGTTGCATGTGACAAAGAACAACTCCCAGTCCCTACCCAGAAACTCCGCAGCAAAGGAATCGGGAGTGGATATCAAGGAAACTGCCATAGGAGTAGATGCACCGGTAGGAGACGGATATTCCGATACCAGGCAGATGACAGATGAAGAGGTTAAAAAGGCAGATGAAGAACAGGCAGAAGTAACACCTGCACCTGAAACAGCTAAAGAAACCAGCTTCATCAAAAAGAACATGAGCTATATCGTAATGGGCGGCATAGCCATCATAGCTATAATAGCAGGCTATTACTTCAAGGTCGTAAAGAAACGCCGTGAGAGAGCTAACGAAGAAGATGCGGAAGAAGAGGAAGAAACCGCAACCGACACCGAGGATGACTACATCTCCGATGACGACAATAAACAATAAAGGAGAACAACATGGATCAGACAATCAACTTAACACCCGACAACTCCCGTCCTTTCGAGGCTGAAAAGCCTCCCAAGGTACTTGGGACAATCACAATGGCAGACGCAGATACAGCACCGGCACCCGCAAATAAAGAGGATTTCAAGGAAATTACCTTAAAGTTTGCCAAAGGCCTTGTAGGCGAAGAATTCCAGGCAAAGGACGGCAAATTCTACCGCCCCATCAAGGTACCGAATGTAGACCCTGATGACAAGCGTCCCTGGCAGTCATTCGTAGCACCTCCAAACAGGATCCACGAGGATCAGTTCCATGAGAATACAATGTTCCTGAAACTCCCCGAAGAAGGGCATACCACATTAAAGAGGGATGTCATAACTGGGGA
>JAEEKN010000207.1 GCA_016282435.1 Lachnospiraceae bacterium
CGGGTTCAGGCTCGGATACTACCTCTTGCTCGACATCCTCAGTAGATTCCACGATGAGATCCTCGAAGGTTACCTCTTTTTCTTCCTCTGCTACTACTTCTGTGCCCTCATTTTCTTCGGGTTCAGCGGTTTTGTCGGCTTCTTCGCCCTCATCCTGTTTTTCTCTGTACTTGCTGGTGGCGTCGTACAGCTCACGGGACCATGAGTATTCATCCCCGGACTCGGTTCCGTCAGGATCCTCCGAAGAACCGTTTTCACCTGTCTCGTCTTCTAATGCATCATAGAGGTGCTTCTGCCAGGGCAAAGGCTTACTGCCCGTATCCTCTCCGCCGTTCTGAGGCTCGTTTTCGTTATCTATAGAATTGATCTCGTTATCATCCATAGCAATACCATTTTCTTTCTAAAAATTTTAACCATAAATGTTATTTTACCACTTTTGCGGTTTCTAAGTCAAGTTTTATCTCAGTCCCTGTTTTTGCGCCTCGACAGCTTGTCTTTGTACATATCCTCATCAGCCTGCTTCATCATCTCGTCCAGGTTCATCATATTCTGTATCAGCCTGCATCTGCATCCGATACTCGCGCTGATGGTAAACGGTTTCGTCTGAAGTTCTTTATTCTTTACAAAAGTAGCTTCAAAACGCTGTCTGATGATATCGGGCGTAAATGAAGTCTCCTGCTCCGTGACGATGGCACACACGAATTCGTCACCACCGTATCTGGCACAGATTCCGTTCCTTATGGCGAAATTCCTGATGGCCGCAGCCAGCGCTTTCAGAGCAAAATCACCCTCATTGTGACCGTAAGTGTCGTTTATAATCTTCAGTCCGTCCATATCTATGGAGAAGAATGTGAGATACTTACCCTGATTGTCTTCGGCATGAACTATTTTATAAAGTTCATCGTAGAAGCCCCTGCGGTTATAGAGTTCAGTGAGATAGTCAAGTACCGAAACACGTTCCATCTCCCTGTTTATCCTCTTCAGCTTCTCATTCAGTCTGTACAGCTTCTGGTTCTTCAGGATCGCATTGACCGTAGTAGACAGGAACAGGCCGAATTCCTCGCATCTCCTCATGCATCTCTCATCAACGTTCTTGAATCCTTCTATGAGATAGCCGTATAGCGCGGACTGGGTATGAAGAAGCCTGATCATAAACATGTCATATCCGCTATCGGTTCTGAATATTTCTTTGATATTCGGCATCAGTTCCTGCTCTTTAAAAGGAGTGTATTGTGTAACATCGGCTGAATTTTCATGTCTGAACATGGTCACACATGAATCATCCGAAATGTAATCAAAGTTGTATCCTTCGTTCTGCCCGCCCCTGAAAAACTGCTCATAAACAGAGACAAAATACAGATTCTGTGACCACAATTCCAGACACTCCTCCAGAACTTTGTTCATATCACAGAAATCCTTCATTTCATTTGAGAAAAGCAATAGTTTATTCATGGCAAACATATGCCATTTGCGGTCATTGAGCGACATAGCCAGACCTTCCATCATTTCTATGCTTTCCTTGTCATCATTCTTGACGCAGCCGCAGGACTGGTTCTCCCTCATCCTGTAATCTACGAATCTGGTGGATGCAGTATCCACTTCTTCGCCTTTTTCTATTTTCTCCAATATCTCAAACACATATGAAACAGCGGTCTCGTTATCCGGCTCCACAGTGGACAGCGGAGGATAGTTCACCTTGCCGCTGGCTATCCCGTCAAATCCCGTAACTATCACGTCTTTAGGTACCTTGTATCCGTGTTCGCGAAGAACCTTGCAGCAGGCGATAGCCATGGCATCGTTTGCACAAACTATGGCGTCGGGAAGTTCTCCTTCAGAGAGGAACTCCTCAGTAGCTGCCCGTGCCGGGATATCCCAGAAATCCCCGTATTTCAGTCTTTTTTCTTCAAATGGTATACCGTTTTCTTCAAGCACTTCTTTGTAAGCCTTTATTCTGTCCTCAGAGAATTCGTCGCCCCTGACCCCCGCCATCATATTGACCTTACGGCAGCCGTGATGGGTTATGACATGACGGACCATGTTTTTGAATCCCAGTCCGAATTTCATAGCAATGTTTATGCATCCGTCCAGATGGCATTCCAAAGAAAAGGCAGGTGCTTTCATCTGTCTTACCGTTTTCTTTATGAGATCCAGCATCATCTCGTTCTTTATGGTCTCGCCCATGACGATAACAGCCGCACAATCCAGATGGAGCATCAGATCCATCAGTTTTCTTTCCCTGAATAGATCCTCATCCGCATCCAGAGTATCCAGCGAAAAATTGAACGCCATGACCACATAGCCTTTTTCTTTACATAATCTGTTAAGCTCGGTAATAAAGCTGTATTCTTTTTCTTCATACAGCCAGACTCCGCATACAGCAATAACTTTACGATAATCTGCCATAACTACCTCGTGCTTCCTGTGATATACCTACATAATCAGAATTATTTTCTCATAATTTAGTATAAAAGTCAAATTAAAATACAGTAAAGAAAAAAGCCCCGTAAAGGAGCTTTTTCTGTTTATCTGTTTTGTTGTCTTATTTGCTCTGGGCCTGACGTAACGCATACCTTACGGCTGCTTCGCTGATGTCCTTCTTGTATAACAGAACGCTTAAAACATAAGCAACCACGGCGCTGATTACGATGATACCGTATGATACTGCTATCAGGAGTACCGGTCCGTTGTCAACCAGCAGTTTTTCGGTAATTGATTCAAACACAGAATCTTGTCCTCCCAGGAACATAAGTCCTCCTACCGATACCGCGATAAGAACCAGTGAGAAGATAAAGGATTTATATGATATTCCAAGATATACCATGAACACGAAAATCGATACAGCCATGAAGAATATCGGAACATATGCCTGTGCCCATGTAATCTCGTTTTCTTCCACAAATTCAGGTGTCATCCTGACGCATCTGATAACGGTATACAGCGTAAAAGCTATAAGCGAAGTTATCAGGGTGATGATCGCGGGGCCCGATGTCTGGAGCTTTCTCTTTAAGGGTGAAGTCTGCACCATCCTGGAAACTGTGGTTGTAAATACCATCTGGTAGAAATACATGGATGTCAGAGCCAGATAAAGTGCTGCCAGAGAAAACATGCTGCCCCTGCCAAAATCGGTGAATTCAAAAAATATACCGATCACTAAAAAGATAATCGCAAGTATCGTTATCATTTTCGCCTGAAGCGAATATTTCATCATTTTTACGAATTTAATCAAATCTTTCATTTTTCTGTCCTTTCACCTTTTGTCAGGTATCGGTAAAACTTGAATCGTAACCCTTTTTACAATCTCTGTACAGCAATATGCCGCAGACAACACCGACAATCTCCAGTATCACAAACATGATAATGATGTACATCGTAAAGTCGGTCATGTGTTCGGGCAGCATGAAACTGTAAATGAAAAGAAGTATGGTACTGATCATGGAACACAGGTAACATACCATGGTCTGCGTTGCAAGGGTAAGGGCGATCCTTCGTGATATAATCAGGGTAACATGCAGGGTGACCTGTGCTACGGGTAAATATATGAGCATCACCAGAATTGTATCCGAAAACTCAAGTGAATCCGGAGATCCGATGAGCGTTGCCAGGAAATATCCGAGGAATCCGGCCAGAATGCATATATTTTTTATCAGCAGGTCTGTTTTAAGTGCTTCCCTGAATAGTCCTGCGCCGTTCAGAGAAGACTTCATATAATTCATGGTTCTCTGCTTTCTGGCACTGGTTCCGGAGAATGCAAAGAAATCCGCAAAGCTCAGTGCTATAGGCATCATACATGATAAAATCACCGTTCCAATATCACCGATATAATATTTCAACAGAAATCCTATAAGTAAAAATACAACTGCACCTACGATATTAATAACCCTGTAACTTAGTGAAGTAAATGCTGTATATGCTGATGTTTTCATGATCCCGTCCTCTTATTTTATCAATGAGTTCTTCTTCATGACGCTGACACTTATTTTGAACAGTGAAGGAGTCTCAGTCACCACATCTATTCCTGCCAGCTTGTCCAGATCCTGTGCAAGGCATATTCCTTCAAATCCGTAGTTCGACTGGGACATGGTGTAGAGGATGGGCTTTACCTTTTCGGCATCTTCCTTCTCGCCTTTTACCACGATGTATTTCTCTTTTAAGTCCTCTACAAAGCCCTGCTCTACTATCTTGCCGTGCTCCATGATGATGGCGTAATCGGTAACATTCTCCATATCGGAGATATTGTGTGTCGAGAAGAATACGCTCTTCCCGTCTCCCGAGCTCACGTAATCCCTGATGAGTTCGCAGAGTTTGTCACGCATGAGCGGATCTAAGGGAGAAGCGGGCTCATCCATTATCAGGAGGTCCGTGTCTCTCGCAAGTACGCCGGCTAACATCAGTTTTGTCTTGGTACCGTCCGAGAGAGCATTGACTTTTTTATGCTTGTCAAATGTGCCTTCACCAAATATCGCGAGGTCATTACAGTACTGTTTGAACTTAGTGCGGTCGAATTTTTCAAATAGTATGGAGGAGATGTCCTCTATCTGTCCCACGGTCCAGTTCGGAAGGTAATAGTTATCGGTTCCTGTATATCCGATACGCTCCTTTATATCCCCGTTGGACTCGATTTCTTTTTCACTGTACTTTCCGAAATAGTTGATGCTTCCCTGATAATCAAGCCTGATGCCTGTAAGTATGTTGAGCAGTGTGGTCTTGCCCGCGCCGTTCTCACCTATAAGTGCTGTGGCAAATCCTTTGGGAAGC
>JAEEKN010000208.1 GCA_016282435.1 Lachnospiraceae bacterium
AAACGCCTTCAGCGTTTCCTCGGTAACAAAACGATGCTTCGCATCTCATTTCAGTCGGGGCTTGAACCCCGCCTGAAACGAAGATCTCCCCCCACCTTCGCTACGCTAAGAGGTGGGGGATATCTTCTGTTTTGTTATAATATTTTCTGCGGTTTCTTACCTGTCAGCTGCATATTTTTACCTGTCAGCGTATTCGGTTGACAACGGGGAAACGGCGTGATATAGTAAAATCACTCCCAGAGCATAAAGGCTTCGGAGGATCAAGGGGACGGCACCCATTATAAAAAACAGAGAAAATACATATCGGGGGAGACACCCATGGAAAAAAACGTGAAGATAATTGACAGACAAGGTAACGTGATCGGCTATACCTACCCGAAAAGGGCAAAGGGGCTGGTCAAGAATGGTCGGGCTGAGCCCGTCGATGAAAATTGCATAATGATGCCGGATACTCAGGTTCCGACCGTAGTTGAAAATACATACAATACGGAGGAAATAGATATGAGTAAGGTTATAGGTTTTGAAGCCAGAGGATTTAAGATTGATCCTACGTGCTGGTCAAAAGATGGCGTCGCAAACAGGACATTTGTTACAGATGCATTAGGTAATAATGTAGAGGCATATGAGATAAGCGAGTTTCAGGGTCACTGGACACAGATATCTTATGAAATGCCTGTAGGTAAAAACGAGGATTATGATTTCGTATTTGCCATGACAGGGGATATAGATAATGTTCCGGGTGATGTGAAGTGCAATTTCATAGTTATGCCGATACATGAAAAGGCTGAGGTAAAGGCAATCACGGATTTATCAGGCGAAACAGGTTCCGTTACTTCCGGTTCGAACGAGAATACCGGAGCTTCAGAAAAGGAAGAGGATCCCGGCAAGGATGACTGGGAGAACAGATATCAGTACAGTCTGATAAACAGAGATTACAAGCCTACTATGGAAAAGCTCTGGAATGGGAAAAGCATCAGGTTCTACCGTATCCCGTTCAATACCGGGGATGCGGACAAGGTTCGTTTTGTATTTGTAGCTTTCAAGCGGCAGTACAAAATTTATCCGGTAAAGAATTTCGAGGAATATGCAAAACTTCCCGATTATAACCCTGAAAACCGAAATGACCGTTTCGAAAGAAAGTTCGGATTTGGCGGTAACTGCGGCGGAAACAAGAACGGCTGGAGCTTTAACTGGAACCGTGGGAATAACGGTCCCGGTAACGGACCGTTTGGTTGGTACAGCGGACCTAAAGGGTTTAATGAGGCAGATAAGAAGGCTGCTGAGAATTTATTTAACAATATTGGAATGATGGTCAGCAATGCCGTAAAAGAAGCCATGGAAAGTTTTGAGAAATTCCAGAAGGGTAACTTCGAAGAATGGGAAAAACGGACCGCACGTTCCAATAAGAATCCTTATTCCGAAAGTGATCATCATAAATCTGAGGCTGCCGGAAACAGGAGCTCTCAGGAAAATGAAGATCCCGGGAAGAGAAACAGACCCGGAAAGAGCCGCAGTATGGACTCATTTGTCCTGGCACAGCTCTTAAGTAAATGCGAAGATGACGGAGATCTGGACTTAAACGGATACTATATCGATGACACCGATTCTGAAAGTCTATCCAAAACAGATATAGAAACCGCGGACGATTTCAGCCTCTCTATGAACAACGCTAATATGGGTGGGGATGCTTTTTGCTCCATCATGAAGAAGATAGGTGACAACTGTGATGTGAGCTGTAACAACAGTATCATCGGTACAGCCAAGGATGCACCCGGGGAGATGGGCGGATTCGGAAGCACTTCGGATGACGGAAGTTTCAGTTTTGTAAATTCCACACTGAGTGAAGCCGCGTTTGCAGTACTGCTCTCTAAGATAGGGGATGGCTGTGATGTGGACTTATCGAATTCCGAGATAAATGACTTTAATGAGATCAAGGAGATCGAAGGTTGCTGTAACAGCTTTGATAATACCTCTATCAATGTTGATAATACCAGAATATCCAAGAGAATGTATCACATGCTGGTAAGATGCTGTGGAGAAGATTCCGAGATAAACGGAAATGCCATCATCTGGTAAATAGTATTTATTAACCTTATAGATAAAGGTGCCGTGTATTGCGGCACCTTTTTTAAGTTGTATAACCTTTAATAATCCTTCTCAGGAGCCTGTGTCCTCTTTACGGTTCCGTCACTGGTCACATCTATCACGTATTTTTCAGCGAAAGATGACCTGACCTTACTGGTTTCTACCGTATAATCTGAAGTATATTTTACCAGACATTTATAGAACGGATCGTTTTGATCTACTTTCTTTCCATCCTTTAATACGGACAATCCTTCTTTTGTTATAACTATACTGTATGAATGACCTTTCTCAAGTTCCTTGCTCACGTCCTGGTCCAGAACCGCAAGCTGGGATGCATCGACAAAACCGCTGTAATCCAGGTCGTCACTGGCACGTCTGGATTTTTCAATATAACTCTTATATACGCTATCCTGATATTCCTGATCATTCTTCAGGTATTCTGTCACTTCCTCAGCAGCCTTTTGTAATTCCTCTTCCGAGTACCCCTTTTTCCATATAGCTATCTCGGAATCAGTCATTTTTACAAAAGTAGAATCTACAGTGGACAGGATGCTTTGCTCAAACAGTGTGACTTCTCCGTCCTTAAATACATATACCAACTTTCTTCCGGTTTCATCATCTACAAAGTATTTATCGGTAATAGTATACTCCGCTACCGATTCATTGCCGGAATTAAATACGAGTTTCGCATGCCCGTTTTCTGTTAACTCCATGGTAGCCATGAATATCCCATGTTTTTCAAAGATATCAAAGTATCCTTTCTTTATATCCATATCATCGGAGTTCATGCTGGTCATTTTGTAAACTCCGGCATATTCCTTATCGATTTTTACAGCCTTTACCTTCTTTTTAGGCTCGGTCACGTTAACAATACAGTAATCCAGTCCATCATCAGATGTAGCATATACTATGCAGGTTCCGGCCTTTTTAGCCTTTACTTTTCCCTTTTTGGTTACGGTAGCAATTGTTTTATCATTTGATTTCCATTTTACTTTTTTTGCTCCCTTGAGCTTCAGTTTCTTCGTCTTCCCTACCTCCAAGGTTATCTCAGACTCGCTCATCTTTACCTTGGAAGCAGCACTGATCTCAAGTCCCGATGATGCAAATACCAGACCAAAAAGCACCAGCAACACCATTAACAGTTTTTTCATACCTTTAAACCCTCCTCTTTTTTAATATATGTTAACTAGGCGTTTGCTAAACGCCACAAGCCGCATAAATACGGCATTTTTCTTGCAAAATAATAGATACCATATATGGTATAATGGAATTGCCAAAAACCAGCCACCAACAAGAAAGGAGTTATCTGATACTATTATACCATATAAACAGCTCTCTTTGGAAGATATTTTTTCAGATTGCAAGGAAAAATTTGAAAATGATAAGCCTAAATTCCTC
>JAEEKN010000023.1 GCA_016282435.1 Lachnospiraceae bacterium
CTGCCGAAGTTATCAGTGTACCACGTATCCACAGAGATGCACCTTCTTTAAAAATCAATTTTCCGTCTTTTTCAAACTTTAAGGTGACTCCCTTTTTTATTTCCATATTTTCCAATTTAGGAATCACTATCTCCTTAGATACCGTTATCACTTCGTCCGCAAAAGAGTTGTTAAGTTTGTATCTAAGATCTGTAAAAGCGTCACTTTCCTTCAGCTTTCCATCATTCGCAAAATATTCTTTTCCATCAATAATATATTTCCCTTCTCCGGAGCAATGTTTAGTCAAAATATCGAAATCGATATCCGTACCGATAAAAGCAGTCACATAATCTGATTCATAGGATTCACCTTCACCAATGTCAAACGAATATGAAAAAGACGAAGTATTATCCTGCTCTTTTCCGTTATAATCGCATACTTTTATAGTCACATTACCGCGCTTCCAGACAGCATGGTTCTGATTTCCGTTTACATAATTGTTTGTAATATCTACTCGTGGTGCATTATCAGAAGTCTTTATCTTATTCCACGTAATCTCATGCATATCCGCAGATGTTACAAGAGATCCCTTGCAACAAAGTCCTGCATCACACGAAAGGATAATTTTTCCTGATGTCGAAAACGATAATGTGACATCTTCAGGAATATAAATATTGGTGTACTCTACCGGTATCTCATCATCTATTATGATTTCATCAGATTTCTTAGCTTTATTAAGAGCTTCATCCAGTTCATCATAAGTCCTAACAAAATATTCTACAGGCTGATGTTCTCCCTCAGAGATATCGTTACCGGATTCACCTTCGGTTTCTTCTCCACTTTCGCTGGTTTCCTCTCCGCTTCCGCTGGTTTCCTCTCCGCTTCCGCTGGTTTCTTCTCCGCTTGTGCCGGTCTCTTCTCCGCTTTTACCGGTTTCCTCTCCGCTTGTGCCGGTCTCTTCTCCACTTGTGCCGGTTTCTTCTCCACTTGTACCGGTTTCTTCTTCACTTGTGCCGGTTTCCTCACCACTTGCACTGGTCTCTTCTTCGTTTTCTTTAGTACCCGTTTCAATCCGGTTTTCACCGGTTTCTGGACCTATTATATATGTTCCGGTTCCATTTCCATTATTAGTTCCTGCTCCGATTTCGTTAGTTCCCGCTCCGGTCGTGCTTCCGTTTGTCCCGGTTTCGGTTCCGTTTCCGTCCGCTTTAGTTTCTTCTCCCGAACCCGACTCATTTTTCTTATCGTCCTTGCCTTCGTCTCCGTCCTTATCCTCCGGTTTAGAAACAATCTCTCCCTCAACCTTCAGTGTAGGCTCTTCCGAACAGTTGTTTTTAAGTTTAACTTTCGCATTTTTATTCAGTGAATCAATCTCTGTTTTTTCCGCACCTTCATTCATGATTACTTTAATAGTCTTGGTGGTGGCAATCTCTACAGGAATTGACGTTTCAATCGTACTGTTCTTTTTTGTAGCAGTTATATCAACATCTGCTTTTTTAGAACCTGTTACGATAAGATTCGTTTTCTTTGACAGTTTTATACCTGCTTCAGCATTTTTACCAACCTTGATGGTAACCTCGGCTGAAGTCTTTTTACATTCAATCATTTCAACAGAAGCGTTGCCCTTAATGTTTATGTTAACCGAGTTTGTTGAAACAACTATCTTATTTACGCTCGCATTTTTAGCCACGGTCAGCTTTGCCTTCTCATCCTTTACAACTATGATATTGCCTTTGGCAGCTTCCGTATATGACTTAGCATTCAGGATAGTAACTTTTTTAAATATCGATCTGTTTATAACTGCAGCATTTGGCGCATCAATAACAAGCTCCTGATCAACAGTACCCTCGTTATACTCTATCTCCAGTTTCTTTTTACTTTCAGTCTTATATATTACTTTCTCTAAACCTTCATTGCCGAGTGTATCAAAAAACTCTTTTTGTACCTTCGTATTGCTTGTACTGTTCTTATCCTTTGACTTAGCCGATACAGGAATAACTCCAAACACAAAAACCATGATCATGGTCAACGCCAGTACTCTCACAGAAAACAATTTTTTTCTCTTCTTTTTCAAATAAAACATTTCAAAC
Organism: Lachnospiraceae bacterium; assembly: GCA_016282435.1. GTDB lineage: Bacteria > Bacillota > Clostridia > Lachnospirales > Lachnospiraceae > RUG11977. Next base: position 2,070 of record JAEEKN010000023.1, read on the forward strand.
TCCTCCTATTTTTCTTGACATCAATTTATATCAATATAAAATTAATATACCAATTTTTACATTATTTTCAAATCAAAAATAATCTTTGCCAGGTAAGTTCTTACAATGTTAAGAGTACTAATCTCCCTTGTGTATGCACCATTCAGATATAAAACACGGAACTATACCTGTACAATAACTCACCAGGTCTACTACAGAAAAACCTGTACCGATATATATCCTCAAGAATTTATTTGTTATTCCAAACCTATCACAGAATCCCCATAACTGCAAGAACTCAACCGTCTTTTCATATTCCTCTATAAAACGGACGACGAGACTTGAACTCGCATCTCGAGAAGCACGGAAACCCTCCGCTCTGCCAATTAAGCTACGTCCGTATATTGATTATTTGTTAAGCTAAATGTAACTGCTCTTTTAGAGCATTTTGTAATACTTGTGAAAAATTTACGTTATGTTCTATAGCGACTGCATTAAGCCATGCTGGAAGTGTGACCGTCCTGCTAACAGCCTTTGTTTCACCGGCCATCCTAATCGAAGGCATATAGACATCAATCAGAGCAGTACGTTCATTTTTTCCAACAGGGATTTGATCAAGAGGCGTAGGGACAGGAATCTCATCACCATCAGTCTCTATCCCATACATAGTAATCCCAAGCAACTCCCTGGCTGACTTAAGAGTATCAGCATCGTCAACACCACTTGTCGCACATCCAAGATCATAAAAAACTACTGCAATCTCCTGACTTTCATTATATATAAATGTAGCAGGATATTATAATTCTATCAAAGATACCCCCTGTTCAATTCCTGCACTAACTTTTTTGAGCGCTTCAATGGCTTCTTCCTCCGTTTCAAAATAACAAAGGCATTCCCATGCAGACATTCTTGTCTGAACTGTTAATGTCCTTCCGTCTACTCTTAACCCTCCGTAACACGGGAGAACCTTCTTTTTATCAGGACCCATCACTCTAGTTTTATTACGAGCCTGTACTACTGTTCCATCTTTAAGTACAAATTGATGATCTGCTAAAAACTGTTCTATTCCCTCGGTAAAATACTCCGAAATATTATCCGATATAGCATCATCGACTGCATCCCTGAGTTCATCTGCCAGTTCCTCAAATTTATCTTCCACGGCTGATTCAACGGCATCCTCCACTGCAGATATGATTTCTTCTAAATCTTCTTCCTTCATTGACAAACCTCCATAACGTAACCTTCTTAAGCCAGGTACAGTTTTATGTATTCCATTTCCGTTTCCTGTCTAATGCCTGCTTAGTCTATCTGGCAACTATTACTTGACTTTTGCGGTTATCTTTTTATACTTGCTGTAGATCTTTTTTCCGTCAAAGACTATATATGTACGTATACGGAACTTATATTTTCCGGCTTTGAGCCCATTAACAGTTGTTTCGGTATTCTTATTTGAACTGTAAGTCTCATAAACCATCCACTTTCCGTCTTTGTACATCTGTAACTGGTATCCCGACACCTTTTTATTCCTTTTCCAGCTAAGTTCGAGATTATCACCGCTGACAGTCACTCTGAACTTGCTGACCGAAGTCGGTCGGGTTGTGACATCTATCGCTTCGCAGTAGTCCTTTGCGTACCTTTTGCCGTTCTGTACATTGAAAGACTGAACTCTGAAAGTGTACTTGGTTCCGGCTTTGAGCCCTTTTATCTTTGCCGATGTTTTAGTTCTGTCTTTGATGATACGGACTTTTTTCCATTTGCCGTTATCAAGCACTTGTACAATATATCCGTCTGCGCCGGAAAGAGCGCTCCACACAAGCTTTACGCTTTTACGGCCGATCTTATCAGCTTTTACGACCGCTAACTGAGTGCCGGAGTTGTTGTCCGGAACGTAATCAGCTCCGAAATTTCCGCCAACTATCGCAGAATATGACGCAGCCTCATCCAAATCCATAAGATTATCAAGTCCGGACTGAAATTCAGCAAAAGTTATCCTGCCATGAGGATAACATCTTTTTGCATCTTTTTCAAGATAAACCACTCCGAACTGCACCGACCATGTGAAAGGTCCCCATGCATAGAAATCTATATCCGTGAAATCGTCGAAC
>JAEEKN010000209.1 GCA_016282435.1 Lachnospiraceae bacterium
CTGCCTTTTCAACATTCAGAAGTATAAGGCACAGGTAGACCTCACCAAAAAGGAGAGAGGCCTTCTCGGAAAGTCCGGACGCGTCAACTACGTGACCGGATGGAAGGGAACCTTCACTGCCACAGTAGACTTCAATACCAGCATCTACACACGTATGATGCAAGTATATAAGGACACAGGCGAGTTCCCTAGATTTAAGATGTTCGTTACAAACGAAAACTTCTCCGGAAGCACCGGAAGACAGGAAGTTATCCTTTCTGACTGTCTGCTTGACTCTACAGTTATCGCTATGCTCGATACAGAGTCGGACGGACTCAGCATGGATATTTCCGGAACATTTGACGATTTCGATCTCAGCGAAGGCTTCACCGAGATGCCTAACTACAGAGTATCGTGATCATATAGCTGTTTCACTGGGGGATATCTCAAAAGGGTATCCCCTTTATTTACAAATATCATCAGAAAATATTAAGAATTTGGAGGATTTACAACATGAGCGGGTTGTCAATGTATCTTAAGAAAAATAAAGTAACGCGGGAGAATCTTGTTATTGCTCCCACAAAGTCTCTCTGCGATGAGAATGGTGAGCCGGTGAAGTTCACGTTCCGTCCTATAAGCACTAAGGAAAACGATGAGATAAGAGATATGTGCGTGAAGACCACGATAGTGGGCAAAGAGACCAGATCAAAAGTAGATAATTCCAAGTATATGAAGGCTATCCTTGCGAGGTCATGCGTTGAGCCTAACCTTAACAGTGTTGAACTTCAGGACAGTTATGGCGTAAAGGACGCGGAAGCCCTCATATGCGAACTGATAGATAATCCGGGCGAGTACAGTGACCTTGTTGTAGCTGTTATGGAATATAACGGCTTCACCAAGGAAGACAGCTCGGTTGAAGAAGTAAAAAACTGATAGAAGCAGGTGACCCGGATGCGGTTTACCTGCATTACTGCATACAGGAGCTTCACTGGGGCCCTGACCAGATAGATCGGTGGCTTGAATGGGAACCTGAGAAGAAGGCTATCGTGATCGCTTCGATGATGGTGAGGGCAAAAAAGGAAGACAAACATAGGAAAGAGATTGAACGAAAGATGAGGCGGTAATATGGCAGGAATAAATTCTAGTATTACATTTCAGGATAAAGCTTCTGAAACCTTAAGAAGAGTGATGGAAGCCGCCAACAGGGTAACAGAATCATTCAGAAGGGCTGATGAAGCTTCGCAGGCTTCGTTTGAAAGCGCAAATATACAGGATATGGAAGAAGAACTTCTGAATGCCGCATCGGCAGCCGAGGAACTTGCCGATTCCGCGAACAATGCAGCGGATGAAGTAAGAGACCTTGACAACAAAGGGAGCGGCATATCCGGAGGTTTGCGGTCAGCTGCAAATGAAGCCGATAATCTGAGAACGGCGCTTGCCGGTGCACTTACAGTAGCTGCTTCCATAGCCGCCATAGGTCTTTCGGGTGGGTGGTTGAGCGAATCTGTTGACCTGGCAAACCAGCAGCAGACCGCAGAACGTCAGCTGCAGAATGTCCTAAGAAATGCAGGTTCTGCAGATGCCTATGAGAATATCCTGAAAAAAGCATCGTATCTGCAGTCGCAGACCATGTACGGGGACGAAGCGTATCTGGCAGGTGCCGCAGAGCTGTCAAGAGGGTTGACGGATGACAGAGCAATATCCCTCATGATGGATACACTGTCAAATTATGCCGCAGGAATGAGCGGCGGTCAGGAAGTAGATGCTTCAGGAATGGCAAGCTACGCAGAGCAGCTGACAAGAGCTCTAAACGGATCCTATACGATGCTCGAAAGAAATAACTTCAGGATAACGGACGAGCAGAAAGCGATAATAGAGAAGGGCAACGATATGCAGAAAGCCCTCGTTATCTCTGAAGTCGTAAATCAGAGCTGGGGCAATCTTGCAAAAGAGATGGCGGAGCTCCCGACGGGAAAAGTGACGCAGTTCAAAAATACATGGGGAGATTTCCGCGAGGAGATAGGCGAGAAACTTCAGCCGGCAATAGCAAGGTTTGTGGATACACTCGAGAGCCATCTTCCAAAGATAGAGAGCCTCATAAGCCATGGCCTAAACCTGGTGATTGAGGTTGTGGATGCAGTATCATGGCTGATAGACAGGGCGGCGGATCTATATGACTACATAGATGAAAACTGGTCTGCTATAGGTCCTATCATAGATATCGTGGCCGCTGCTATAGGAATAGCCGGCGGAGCCATGGCCGCATATACAGTGGCGGTTAAACTCGCGACCGCAGCGCATGCAATATTCGCCTCTACCGCAGTACAGGGACTGACCGCGATAGTAGGCGGCATAGGAGTAGCACAGCTGGCTCTGACAACTCTTTTTGACAAAGTGACCACTGACGGAAAAGATGGCACATATTCCGCACTCGGTCTTATAGCCGGAGCATTTGTCACTACGGCGGATACCATCTGGAATACATTGGTGGATATTGTTTCGTGGATAGTTGAAGCAGTCGCAGATATCGCAAACGGATTTATAACCATCACCAACAAGATCAGCAATTTCTTTGGAGAAGCCGCAAATGGAGCTGTTAAGCTAGTAAAAAATATAGCAGGCGCCATGGATGATCTTTTCGGTACCAATACCGCGGGATTCTTTGATCCATATATTGAAGTGACAAATCCTGATGGTAAAGATCCTTATAAAAAGTTTGATCTGAATGCGATAGAAACATGGTTTGACACAAGGGTAAAGAGAAATACAGAGCAGGATGCTGTTGAGGCATACAATAAAGTGACTGACTACGTGCAGGGCAAATCATCAGGCGTTTCGGTTGACGACCTAAAGAGCCAGATGCCGGAAGTACCCGAGAACCCGTACGGGGACAGCGACTTTAATACTGAAGACATATACAATTCGAATCTTCTTGCGAGCATCGACGCCAATACCGCCAAGGTAGCTTCGAATACTTCAAACAATGAAGACATCACAAACCTTCTGAAACTCCTGAGAGATATATCGGAGCGAGAGGCTATAAACAGATTCACTACAGCGGAAGTCAAGATTGACCTGGGCGGCGTAACCCAGAATATCAGCAAGGGAGCAGACGCGGACAACATCATTGATTATATTGCAGGCCAGCTGGAAGAACAGCTTGCAACGGTAGCTTCGAAGTCAAACTATGGATGGTAAGGAGTAACGTATGGCAAAGAAAAATAAAACTAAATCAGACGGCTCCGTGCTTGTCTACTTAGGAACGCCGGGGAAGAAGAAAGCGAAGAAAAGCAACTCAGTTCTTCTTCCGGTGTCCCCGGAGAAAATCAATTATAAATTCAAGAATCAGAACAAAACCTTGCGTTTGGTAAACGGTGAGGAAATAAATATGATCCTTCCAAAGGGGCTGACAGAAATAACCATGGATAAAGTCCTGCTGCCTAACAAGGCATACACATTCTGCTTCAAGAACTCAAACAAAGAGGTATGGTCGGCTGCATATCTCATGAAGCTGTTTGAGGAGCTGAAGGCGTCAAGCAAACCTTTTCCTCTGGCTATAAATGCCTCATCCGATGGGTTATGTAATGACGGATACTCGGAATCATGGCTGGTAACTCTCGAAAATTATTCGGTAGTTCGTAGCACTGAACTCAATAATGACCTTGAAGCTACATTGACCTTCAGAGAGTACGTAAAATACGGAGTGCAAAAGGTAAAGATAAAGGCTGATGATACCAACACATCAAAAGAAACTACGAAGAACAAGAAGAGCCGCACCGAGACAAAAGAACAGTCGGAAGAACAGACATACACGGTTAAAAGTGGAGATACGCTCTGGTCAATATCAAAGAAATTCTACGGCGACGGTTCTTTATATCCGTATCTCACAAGCCTTAACGGTCTCAAGAATCCGAACGTGCTGCAAGTAGGACAGGTTCTGAAGATAGGACCACAGGAAGAGGCAGAAAAGTACAGGGGCACATCTTCGGGGAGCTCAAAGAGCACAAGTGCTAATACGAGTAAAAGCACTACTAAAACGACTTCAGGTTCCGATACCACTCAGAAGAGTAGCACGGATGCGTTTTATCTTACAAATACGCTTAGTATGCTCGGCAATGCGGTTCAGAAATATGACGAAGCTACGCAGAAGCTCATCGATAATCTGTCAAGCGATGTTTGTACAAATGAGTATGGCGGCTCTCCATTTGGACCCAATTATAACCCCAGCTATAAAAAGTATAAGGATTATACATACGTCCAGGACGAGAACAGTGACGCTAAGAAACGAGCCCAGAATATTGCTATCGGAAATAATGAGCCGGGCTCGGCTTTGCTTGTACAGTATTCACTGGAAGATTCAATAAAGGATGAGTGGAAGAAAGAGTTTAATCCTCTTCAGCCTGATACCTTAGCTTCCCTAGAAACATATCTGGCTCTTGACAAGGTCAAGGGCGTAGGTTAAGGCGGTGATTATATATGATAAAACTTATCATTATCACATCAAAAGCCAAATATGAGCCCGCTGTGGTATCCGGACTTACATGGGATACGGAACGCAAGTCAACTCCCGGAAAAGCAAAGTTCCAGATTATATCGGACCCGTCCATGAAATTTGCCGAAGGAGATGCGGTAGAGATATATGACGGGACCAAAGGATTTTTCAGAGGATTTATCTTCACTATCTCGACCTCGGGAGACGGCACCACAGATATCACAGCATATGACCAGCTGAGGTACTTTAAAAACAAGGACACCCGCAGTTATAAGTCCAAAACAGCCGATGCTCTGTTAAAGCTCATAGGAAATGACTATGGGCTGAGTATCGGCGGTTGCGATAAAACAGGCTTAGCGTTGTCAAAGGTAGAAGATGATGCAGAACTGTTCGCAATGATGGAAGATGCGATGTACGATACATTGATAGGCACCGGAAAGCTTTACGTTCTCTATGATGATTTCGGCAAGCTCCGGCTCCGGGACTGCGAGAATATGCAGGTCCCCATCCTCATAGGCTCTGAGACTGCCGGAGGGTATACGCTGACCAGTTCGATTGACAATGAAACCTATAACAGGGTGAAGCTGGTATATACGGACAATTCAAGCGGAAAAAAGTCGTATTTTGTGGCAGAAGATACCAAAACACAGAAGAAGTGGGGACTTCTCCAGAAATATGAGACCATCAATTCAACTACCGGAGCAAACCAGATAGCAAAGTCAATGTTACAGATATCGGATACTCCGGTAAAAACCTTAAAGTTTAAGGACTGCTTCGGGGATATCCGCGTGAGGGCAGGTGTTCTTGTTATGATGAAGATGAACCCGGAAGCGGATGCGAACTGGATGCTGGTCGAAAAAGCCACGCATAACTTTAAGGACGGGGCGCATTTCATGGATCTGACACTGAAAGGCGGTGCTATAAATGGCTAATATTAACGAACTGGTAAAGGCGATAGCCATGGAAGCATATAAAGGGTCAAAACCCGCATGCCTTATGTGCGGGAAAGTGACAAGCACAAGCCCTTTGAAAGTCAAGATATCCGATAAACTGGAGCTTGACGGAGATAACCTGGTAATCCCTGAGAGCCTTACAGATCACTATGTTTTTATGGACATAGAAAAGGATTCCTCCACTACATATGACTTTGTAGTACTGGATTCCTTGCAGCAGGAACAGTCCTTGGATGTCAAAAAAGCGGAGTTCACGAAGGCAAAAGTGAAAGTATACAATGCCCTGAAGAAAAATGATGAGCTTCTGCTATTCAGACAGCCGGGCGGTCAGAAATTCTATATTATAGACAGGACGGTGAGAGCGGAATGATACCAGCAAATTTGATCACGGAAGATACCGGCAACGAAGAAGTACAGCAGGAGCCGGGGCTCACTTTCGGCATAGTGAACGGAAACAGGATAGCGGGCTTCATAGATGATATAGAGGCGGTCAAGCAGGCCGTGGAAGCAATCCTGAGCACTGAAAGATATCAGTATTACATTTATTCGTGGGATTATGGCGTAGAATTTGAGGAACTTATAGGCGAAGATCCCGCATATTGCTGTCCGGAGATTTCAAGGCGCATTCAGGATGCGTTATTACAGGATGAACGTATCACTTCTGTCGACGGATGGCATTTTGAACAGGAAGGGCACTCCATAACGGTATCTTTTACGGTACACAGTATTTATGGGGATATTGAAAAAGAAACGGAGGTATCAGTCTGATGTACGAGAACCAGACACAAGAAGCCATACAGGCAAGAGTACTGAACAGGGTAAGCAGCTCGCTTGATAAAAGAGAGGGTTCTGTCATACAGACGGCTGTAGCACCCGTATGCGCGGAGCTGGCGCAGATATACATCGATCTTGATTCGATGATGGATGAGAGCTTTGCGGATACTGCTTCGAGGGATTACCTGATAAGAAGGGCAGCAGAACGAGGCTTGAGCCCGATTCCTGCATCTGCCGCAATAGTAAAGGGCACATTTAATCTGAATGATATTCCGCTGGGCTCAAGGTTCCTGTGCGGTGATTACATCTACGATGCATTTGAGAAGGTAAGCAACGGAGTATACAAGCTTAGATGTGAGACACTCGGAACAGCTCCGAACGGAACGACAGGCGAATTTGTCTCCATGGATACGATATCGGGCCTTGAGACTGCAACACTTACGGAAGTCTTGATTACCGGAAGGGATGAAGAAGATACGGAAACCTTCAGGGAGAGGTA